>DATCHY010000370.1:0-6404 GCA_036508065.1 Geomonas sp.
GGGCGAGGGGGGCTTTGGCAACCCGTATAAGAGGTGATCCGTCGTGCTGCTCAAATCCCCAGCCATCTTTTCCAGATACGCCATCCTGCTGCTGCTCCTTGCCTGCTTCTCTGGCTGCGCCACCGTGCAAAAACCGCTCACCGGCATCGTTGCCGGCAGGGAGGTGGAGACCCTCCAGTCGTCCATCGCCATCACCATGAAAACCGGGGAACACGGCAGCGGCGGCCGGGGCTACCTGATCTTCAAGCATCCCGACCGCTTTCACATGGCGGTGCTCTCGCCATTCGGCCTGACCGTACTCGAGGTGTTCAGCGACGGCGAGCGTCTGACCTGCCTGGTCCCTTCCCGACAGACCGCCTACAGCGGCCTTTTATCGGAATTGCCCGAGACCGGCGGGCTCAAGAGCCTGGGGTTGATGAAATGGGTGGTGGCACGGACGCCTCTGTACGATCCGACGACCGGCGCCGAGGAACTGGTCGCGGCCTCGGGTGACCGGATCTTTTTCGACAAAAACGGCCTGGTCCAGCGCAAGGTCTCGCCGCAAGGCGATGAAGTCGAATACAACGGATACCGCAACGTGAACGGCGTGGCCTTCCCGGAATCCATCCTGATCAGGAACAGCTACGGCGATACGGTGCGGATCGTGTTCGACGAGCCTGAGATCAATGCGCCGGTCGAGAATGCCGCACTCGCCCCCAACTTGGAAGGGATCAGCATCCTCCCCCTTTCCGATTTCAAGGGGTTCTGACCCGGCCATGCCTGGGGACCCGTGGGCCAGACTGATCGCTGCCACCGGGACGGCCGTCACCGCCCACCTGAAATGGATCTGCCGGATCACTTCGACCCGGCCGCTTCGGGTGCTGCTGGTTTCGCTCCTTTGCCTGCTCCTCGCAACCCTCTCCATCCTCAGCACCCGCTTCGAATCCGACGTCTTCAAGCTCTTCCCCTCCCGACAGGGGGCGCTGCGCCTCTTTCTCGATACCCTTAACTGGAGCGGCTCCGCCCAGGAGGCCTACTTCCTGCTGGAAGGGGATCGGGAAACGCTGCTTCGTGAGGGCGAGGCGTTCGCCGCCAGGCTCAAGGCGCTTCGGGTGGAGGGAAATCCCGCCTTCACCAAGGTGGTGTACCGGATCTACGACCCCGCCGAGGCTGCCAGCTTTGCAGATTTCATCGGTTATGCGGTGCCGCGGCCGCAGCTCTTTCTGGCTCCCGACCAGGCGCGGGACTATGCCGCGAGGCTCGCGCCGCAGCAGATGGACGCGGCCCTCCAGCGGGCCCAGGCGGAACTGGCGAGCCAGGCGGGGATGGCGCTGCGCGACATCATCGCCCGCGACCCGCTCTACCTGCGCGACCTGATCCTCCCCCGATTGAAAAAGGGAAGCCAGGCCCTCGATCTCGATCCGGACTCCCCCTATTTCCTGTCGCGCGACGGCCGGGTGCTGATCATCATCGCTCAAACGGCCCGTCCGGTGCAGGATATGGCGTTTGCCCGCAAGCTCGTGGCGGGGATCAACGACGCCCGCCGGGGCTTTGCCGTCCAGATCTCCTGCACCGGCGCCCACCTCTCCGCGGTGATAGACGAGGCCACCATGAAAAGGGACATGCTCGCCTGCATGGCCTCCTCGCTGTTCGTGGTGCTGGGCCTTTTCTACTTCACCTACCGCCGGGTGCTTCCCACGCTGCTGATCCCGCTCATCCTCCTCTTCGGGGTGGCCCTGGCGCTCGGCACGGCGAGCCTGCTGCTCCCCTCGATCCACATCATCTCGTTTGCCTTCATGGCCCTCATCATCGGCCTGGGCACCGATTATTCCATCCACATCTACGACCGGTATTATTCCGAGCGCGCGGCCGGCAGGGGGGCCGAGGAGGCGCTGGCCCTGGCGGTTGTCGACACCGGCCACGGCATCTTCACCGCAGCCGCGACGACTGCGACCGCCTTCCTGGCACTCATGGTCTCCGAGGTCCGCGCCCTCTTCGAACTCGGGCTGCTGGTCGGCCTCGGCGTGATCTTCTCCATGTACGCGACCTTTTTCTTCCTGCCGCCGCTGCTGGTCTTCAGCGAACGCCGCCTCCCGGATGTGCTCTGGCGGCCGCTTCCCGGCTTCGGCCTGGCGGCGCTCTGGGACCTGAGCCGTCGCGCCCCGCGGCGTACCGTTGCTCTTTCCCTGCTGTTGCTCGCCATCCTTGCCGGGGCCTGCCGCTGGGTCCGCTTCGAGGGCGATCTGAAAAACCTCCAGCCCAGACGCAGCGAGGCGTTTCTCACCCAGGAAAAGATAGAGAAGCACCTGAGCCTCTCTCCCAGGCAGATGCTGGTGGCGGTTGAGGGGAAGGACCTGGAAGCCGTCCTTCAGCGCGGCAGCAGGGTAGGGGCGCTTCTGGAGGGATACCGGCAGCAGGGGGAGCTCGCGGCCTATTCGTCACTAGGCCAGGTGCTGAACGACCAGCAGGCGCAGCGGCAGGTGCTCGGCATGCTTGCCTCCGGCATCGGCCAGAGCGCGCCCGGAGCAGATCTGCGCCGCGCCCTGGAGCGAAACGGCTTTGACCCCGGGCAGTTCCAGCCCGCGATCGACGGCCTTGCCGCCCTGAAAAAAGCCGGGCCGGTCGCCTCGATCGAGGCCGTTACCAGGCTTGGCGCCTCACCGCTGCGCGGGGTGAGCGAGCGGCATCTGATGATGGGGGAGGGGCGCTACCACCTGCTTTTTTACCTGTACTACCGGGGGGCGGAATTCAACCAGCGCCGCTTCCTCGGGGATCTGGCCGGGGTTGACCCGACGGCGCGGGCCACCAGCGTGGACCTGGTCAGCCAGCAGTTGGCCGGTTCGGTGCAGAGGAGTTTTTTCCGGGGCTTTGTGCTGGGAGGGGCGGTCGTGCTGTTCCTGCTGGTAGCGCATTTCAGGACCTTCGCAGGCCTCTTCTTTGCGCTCTATCCCGTGATCGGCGGGGTGGTTGCCATGCTCGGCATAATGGCCCTGACCGGAATGGGGATCAACTTCATGAATGCCATGGTACTCGTCACCATTCTCGGCATGGGGAGCGACTACGGCCTCCATCTGGCGCACCGGGTGACCGCGGACGATGAGGATGGAAAACGCAGCCAATTCGTGCAGGCAGGGCGCGCCGTGCTCCTCTCGGCCCTCACCACGATTGCCGGTTTCGGCTCCCTTGCCTTTTCCGACTACGGCGCCCTGGCCTCCATCGGTTCCGCCACAAATTTCGGCGTCGGTGCCACAGCTTTCCTGGCGCTCGCCTCCCTCCCTGCCTTCATGGCGTATTTGGGAAGAGGGAGATAGCTGGGATTTGTCAGCTGGAATTGTTAACGGAAAAGGGATATCCCGAACAGGATCTTGCTGGAGTTGAGCGGTTCGTTGGGCTCGGCGGTGCCGGCGTTGGAGATGTGATGGTAGCGGTATTCGGCCGATACGGCCATGTCCTTGCGGAACAGGTACTGAAGCCCGGTCCCGCCGCCGTAGGAGAAATCGAGCCTGCTCCCCATGGTGGGAAGACCCAGGTCGACGAACAGCACCCCGCCGCCGGCGAAGAGGTAGGGATAGAGACGATCATCAGCAAGGCCGGTGAACTTCCAGAGCGCCAGCAGGTTGGCTCCCGTCATGATGCGCGTCTTCGGGGAAACTACCAGGTGGAGCGGCAGTTCCACAACATGCTCGAACTGGCCCCGGTACCATCCGCTCCCCAGTTCGTCGCTGAGAAAATAGCCGAATCTGCCGATGAAATCGACCGTCTGCACCTCGGTTCTTGTCTGGCCGAACCCGCGGTGGGTAATGCCGTACCCCGCGAGAAAGCTGTATTCAGCGGATGCCGCCGGGAAGCACGGGGATTGTTTCCCCCATGCGTCGGCGGTTGTACCGGATACGGCCAACAGGGACAGCAAAAGCGCAATCGACTGGAAACGGATTGTTTTCATAGAGTACCAAAGCAGCGGGGAGAATTACTGTCAGCACCTGAGAGATCCGCTGACAATGGACAGTCTCAAGGACTACAATGTCAGACGGTCTGAAGCTCAGAAGTGCAGAGATCCCGTCAGTCAATCCCAGCTCAGATCGAACCTGTCGATCCCGACAAGGATAGAGATCCGCGGCAAAGCCGGCAGGATTCCAAGATGAAATTATAGGGCGCCGGTCATCTAAGTCAATGTAACGCCTTGCGGCTTGTCACTACACTGAACCGCCGATCCTGCAGGGGCACCCGCAAGGGGTGCCTGTCTCGCCGGCGGGAAGCTAAGTAACCCGGTTTGCCTGGGTCCCTCCGGCTCTACTGTCAAGTCGAAAACTGGCATCAATTTAATTGCGAATTGCTAAAACAACCCTGTTAATAATCCGGTCTCCTTGGTATGCTTGTGCGTAGGAAGCCTGCGACGGGCCCTCGGGAAGCTGCTCCGGGGGCCGCACGCCGATTCGCGGGAAGTTCCACTCAAGTTCAAGGAGTCCTGCCATGAAGTTTACTCACCAGCTTACCCTCTGCATCGGCCTCCTCCTCTGCGCGTGCACCATATTCGAGGCCAAGAAACCGGCACCGGCTCCGATGACGCCCCCAAAGCCTCTGGCCATACCGCTCGGGA
The DNA here is from genome assembly GCA_036508065.1 of Geomonas sp. Lineage (GTDB taxonomy): Bacteria > Desulfobacterota > Desulfuromonadia > Geobacterales > Geobacteraceae > Geomonas. Next base: position 4,577 of record DATCHY010000370.1, read on the forward strand.
AAAACTGGCAGGTAATCGAGGAGGCTCCGAAACTAAGCGACGAACGCGGACATGTTCCTTTCCAGATGGAACAGTCCGTTCAGCCCCAAGGGGCACAGCCCGTATCGCCGGCGGATAAACGCAAGATCGAAACGCCGCGCTGACTGCGGCTTGCTTCCCGGCGTGAACGTACAGTTCCAACCGCTTGAAAGGCTACCCACCATGGATAGAAAAGTATACCTGAGCATCTTGGCTGCCTTAGTCACCGCGATTGCCGCGGGGCTCTTCGCCCTTTTGGCTGCACCGATCGCCAAACCGCTCGCCTGGGCGCTCATCATCGGCGTCGCAACCCTGCCGCACCATAACCGCCTGGCCGTACGGTTTCCACTCCACCCGGGACGCGCAGCCGGACTCATGGTGCTCGCCATAACGGTCTGCTTCATATTGCCGATGGCTGCGTTTGTCATAACGGTCATCGCCAACGCAGCGGACTGGTACAGACAAGTGGAACAACTGGTTCAGGCACTTACCAGGACGGGGGCCAGCACCCTCAACCATTTTCCGATGGTCGACACGATAACCTCGCTGATGGATAAATACGGTTTCGACCTGGCCGGCTTGGGTGGCAAGCTTGCGGCCGTTTCCTCGGGATTTCTCCTCGATGCGGCGACCAACGCTGCCAGAAACCTGGCGGACCTCTTTTTCACCCTGGCCGTGGCGCTCTTCATTCTCTTTTTCATCTACCGCGACGGCGAAAGGACCATCTCCACGGCTATCACCCGGTTCGCCTCCAACCGTCACAAGGCACAGCGCTATGTGACCGAAATCCGTTCCATAACGACAGCCGTAACGGTCGGCACGATCCTCACCTGTTGTGCGCAGGGAGTCACCGCCGGGCTCGGTTATTACTTGGCCGATGTACCCGCCCCCATCTTCTGCGGCGCGCTGACGGCGGTCGCTGCGCTCGTGCCGGTGGTAGGCACGGGAATAATCTGGGTGCCACTTGCGGCCCTGGTTGCGCTGAACGGCGCCTTGCTCAAGGCGGGATTGCTTGCGCTTTGGTGCATCGTTTTCGTCGGTCTTGCCGATAACGCGATACGTCCGCTCGCCATTGGAGCGACCAGCGACATTTCCCCCCTGGCGATCGTTTTGGGGGCGATTTGCGGCGTGTTCACCCTGGGGCTTCTCGGGCTCATCCTGGGTCCTGTTGTTTTTGCCATATTCATCACCATTTGGGGGGAAGCCACCGCAGACGAAGAGAAGACCAATGATGCCGGGAATCAACCGCGACCTTCTTCGGCCGCTATGGCGGAATGAGCCGTGATCTCGAAGGCTCGGTCAAAGCGGCGCCTGTCGGCGTCCGCTGGATGTCCATCTGAGCAAAAGGAGCAACGTCATGAAAAATTCCAGACTTTTGCCGTCACTGATGCTTTTCGTGGCAGTCATGATGCTGTCCGGCTGTATCTTTCCCTACTGGGGCGACGAGTGGGGTGGCTATCACCATGGCGGGCATCACCATGACGGATACGGGGATCGCGGGCGTGGCGGTGAACGCCGCTGACAGCGCCCCGCAGCCGAAAACGCGAAAGGAAGCAGGCAGGCAGGAAGCAATCAGCCGATGGTGTATACGCAGGCAGAGGTATCCCTGCCTCCGGGCGGCAACAGCCATCAATACCGGTCAAGTTACAGGGACTATTGTATGAGTGACACCCGGAAGACTTTAACTGGTAAATGCGCTGTTTTAGTCCTATTGGCTCTGGCCCTCTGGAGCGGCATCGGACAGGCCGCCGAGACCGCTTCAAGCGGTGGCAAGGCGCTTCTCGCCAAGTATCCAACCATCAGCGCGAAG
>DATCHY010000371.1:0-6528 GCA_036508065.1 Geomonas sp.
TCAAAGACGGGGTATATCACCAAGACGACCACGGGCTACGTCGTCAACAGCAACAAGAGCGGGCTGGTGTTCTACCTCAGCGCCGCGCCGAGATACTACATGAGCGGGACGGTGCGTCAGGGGAGCACCACCGGGCCGGTGTTGGCGGGGGCGACGGTGGCAATCGCCGGCAAGACGGCCACCACGAGCAGCACAGGGACCTTCAGCATCACGGGTATACTTGCCGGCACCTACACGCTGACTATCTCCAAGACGGGGTATGTCACCAAGACGACCACTGGCTATCTCGTCAATAGCAACAAGAGCGGCCTTATTTTCTACCTGAGCGCTGCGCCGGGATACACCATGAGGGGCGCGGGGGACAGATTGGACTTCCGTCTGCCTCATGTTTTGGGGTATTTGGGGGGGGATACTCTCATGGCCGCATTGAGAAATACTTAGTATATCATTTCGTTGAGAGTCCGATTTAACGGAATGAACCCCATATCAAAGTAAAAGCGTCATGACCCTGCGGTTATGACGCTTTTACTTTTTCTGACAGCGTTTCTGCTCCCTGAGTCACCTTTCCGTGTTGTCCCGCCATCCCCTGTGCCGTTGCTGAGCCAGCTTGCTTCAGTAGTGCTCCCAAACGGCGCTGCTTTGATTGTGGTTTACCTGTCAAAAATCCGGGGGTCGGTCTTTTTCTGCCTCAACCTTTTACTTGACCCGTTTGGCAAAACGATTGGCAACCTCGGCCAGCGCCGCGGCATCCGGGTACTTTTCCAGTTGCGCTTGCAGCCTTTTAATCCGCTCATCCAGCGGCGGATGGGTCGAGAACCACGACCCCTTCTTGACACTGGAAGCCTCGATCCTCTGCATTTTCTTCAACACGCTGATCATCCCCCGCGGGTCGTAGCCGGTCCGATACGCAGTCTCCATGGCCGCACTGTCAGCCTCGAATTCCATGTTCTTGTCCAACCCCTTGTCGAAAAGGACCGACTGCAGGTCGCCGATCATGGATTCGAACTGTTTCCCCTTGTCCCCCTTCAGGTTGGCCGCGGTGATGGTGCCTACCCCCTGCAGGAATTGGGTGCGGCGGATGCTGCTGATGGCGTGCTTGCCGGCCACGTGCCCGATTTCGTGGGCAAGGACCGCGGCCAATTCGGCTTCGTTTTCCATGAGGCTAAGGAGCGCCTTGCTGACGAATATCACCCCGCCCGGAGTGGCAAAGGCGTTTTGCACCGGGCTGTCGAGCACGGCGAACTGGTAGGGGATGGTCGGCCGTTTGCTGTTGGCGGCCAGCGCATTGCCGACCAGATTGACATACTGCTGCAGGTTTTCGTTGTTGACCGGCTTGCCGAAACGCTGCAACCCCTCCAGGGCGAGGGATTCGCCGATGGCGCGCTCGGTTTTATAATCCATCTCTTTGGCGCTGGAAAATACCTGCGTCGCCCCGGACAGGATTTTCCCCTCTTTCGAATCGGGGTTGCCGAACTTTTGCAGCTGATCGAGCAAACCGGCAGTGGCACTTCCTGCGCAAAGAAGGGTCAAAAAGAGTGCTGCGCAACATTTCCGTTTCATTTCCATCCCCCTATGGCGCATATTCGCCGATTTTCCCTTCACGAAGGAATGTCTTGAGTTCCTTGGCGCTCACCTTGCGCGCCAGCACCTTGTCCAGTTCCTTCCTGAAAGCCTCGGGTGTGCCGCGCTGCTTGGCGTACTGGGTTACCTCCGGGGAAAGCCCGCGGATGCTCCGGGCACTGTCGGCCTTGGCGGTGTCGATCTGGCTCTTCTGCATGGTGTCGCCGAAGAGGCCGCTCTCCCCGCCGGAAACCTCGGCCGCCGGTGCGGCCTCGGAAACGCGACCGGCATAGACCCATCCCTCCCTGCCGTCGGCCGCCCTGACCTTGATCCAGCGGCCGCCGGCCTCGACGACCGTCAACTCGGTGCCGACCGGCAGCGTCGCCAGGTCCGCCGAGGTGATCGAGGCCTCTTTCTTCAGGGTCGTACCGTCGCTGGAGACCCAGCGTTTTTCCGCCGCCAGCGCCACCGTTGCGGCCAGAGCCAGCAGCAGAACCAGCATTGACACAACTCTCTTACGCATAACAAACCTCCCTTTACCCATGACTTTTCCGCAATTCGGCCGGAAAGTGTTTTGCAACTATACTCTCATGTCCCCCTCCCGGCAAACAGGACTCTACTGATAGTCCCCGGTAAGGATAAAGGCCCCCCAGTAGCCGGGATGCGGATAGCGGCTCTTGACGTGCAGCATCGCCTTGCGCAGGCTCTCGGCCTTGTCCAACCGGGTGTAGGCGCGGTAGAACTGCTTCATCAAAACCGCGCTGGAGACATCGCTTACCCGCCAGAGACTCGACACCAGGGCATGGGTGCCGGCAAAGATGAAGGCCCGGTTCATCCCCACCACGTCGTCTCCCCCGCGGATGTCCCCGAGCCCGGTCTGGCAGGCGCTCAACACCACCAGGTCCGCCGTGATGTTCAGCCCGAATATTTCCTCGGCCTGCAGCCTGCCATCGGCCTTCTTGTCCGGCGCCAGTCGAATGGACGAGAAGAGCGGGTTGACCGGATCGAAATCGCCATGGGAGGCGAGATGGATAATGCCGAAGCTGCTGATATGCTCCCGCACCCAGCTTTCCGTGGCCCGCTCCCGGGTGAGGGTGGTCACCTCCGGGAAGTTCCAGTGCAGCGTCCCGGCCTCCCGCTCGGCAAAGGGGAGATCGAGGGAGCGATCCCCCAGATCGGGGTTGCCGATAGCCAGCACCCGCAATTTCTTCGAGCTCTGGCGCCGGGAGAGGGTGTAGCGCAGCACCGAGGCAGCCGGGAGATAAAAGAGCTGCTGGCGGTCCACGAGGTAGTCGCGTCCGTCGTTCAGGGTGGCAAAGGATAGGTAGTGCAGGGAGCCGTGGGGCACGATGCCGAGAGCCTTCACCTCTCCGAGCCCCGCCAGCGGCCGCGCCAGGAGCCGGTCGTACAGCTCCCGCGAATTTTTCTCCAAAGGTTCCAGATTCTGCAGCATCCGGCGATAGCCGGCTATGGCCTGGGCGAGCTCGCGGGCTGGAGCCGGGAGGATGAACAGTTTGGCCTGATCACGTTCGATCCGCCAGCAAAGGAGCCGCTCCGGCAGCTGGTAGTAGGAAAGGAGCACCACCCCCGCCTCCAGCGTGTGCCGGATTTCTGGGAGCGACACCGAAGCCACCTTTACCAGCGCCAGGAGCTCGGGGCGCCGGCGTTCGATATCCAGCAGCAGGTCCTGGTAGTCGGCTCGCAGCCGGTCCAGCGCCTGGGCGTACATCGTCCTCTCCTGGGGTTTGGCCGCCTGTGCCGAGAGCGCCTCCTGCTCCTGGATCTGCTCTCTCAAGCGGTTCTGGCGGTCATAGAGCTCCTGGTCCTTCGCCCCCCCGAGGGAGAGCCGCTGGCGGCCGAGAATGTCGATCAGGTTGCGGGCCCGCGAGCGCTCGGCGTAGGCAAAGGCCTCGTCGCCGCGGTCCAGATCCACCAAAAGCCCGACCATCGCCCCGTAAAGGTCGGTCTTGTTCGCGAGGAAACCGTCTTTCAGCTGATCCAGGCGGATTTCCGCCCGCAGCCCCTCCACCGTGTCGATGGCCTGGGCAAAGGAGGCGAGGGCGCCGGCCGTGTCGCCGGAGCCCTGCTGCAGCCGGGCCAGGCCAAACAGGGCGCGCCAGCGCACCTCGCGAAGCAGCATGGCGTCGGCCGCCTCCAGCGCGCGGCGGTAGCTGGTCTGCGCCGCCGGGTTTTTCAGAGCCGTTTCGGCATCGCCCCGGGCCAGGTAAATCTTGGCCAGGTTGACCTGGTCGCCGATCTCTGCGGCCATGGTGCCGGCCTCTGCCAAAAGCCGCACGGCCGATTCCGGGTCCCCCATTTTGAGGCGGGTCTGGGCCTGGTTGCGCAGGTCATAGGCCATGGCCCAGCGGGAGCCCTGCTTGCGGTCGATGGCGAGTGCCTTCTCCAGGGTCGCCAGTGCCCCCTGGTAATCTCCGGACTCGCGCTGCACCACTCCGATGTTGTTCAGGGTGGTCGCCACCTCATCTGCCCGCACCTCGAGCTTTTCCGCCTGGACGAGCGCGCTCCCAAGTTCCAGGAGCGAGCGCCGGTTATCCCCCAGGGTCCACCAGATCAGCCCGCCGGTGTTCTTGGCCATCACCTGCTCCAGGGGCCAACCCTCCTTGACGGCGCTCTTCTCCACCTGCTCGCGCAGGTCGAAGGCCTCCTGGTAGCGCCCCTGGAACCAGGCGTTATTCCCCTGCTCCAGCACCACCCGCATCCGGGTGCGCAGTTCCTTCTCCCCGAGCTTACCCAGAGCCTGGCGGTACAGCGCGTCCGCGGCCGGGAAATTCCCCAAAAGGCGCTGGCAGCGCCCCCGCTCCAGCATGGTTTCGGCCTCCAGAGCGCGGTTGCCGGAGTTGGCATAGATCTCGCCCGCCTGGGCGTAGTAGCGCTCGGCGGCGGCGTACTGGTTCAGCCGCAGATCGTAGAGCCGGCCGAGGTTTCGGTACTGCTCCGCCAGCGGGAGGTCATCCTTCAGGGTGCGGCGGATGCCGGCCGACTCCTCGAAGAGGGAGCGGGCCGCGGGGTAGTCGACCGCGTTCTCCATCACGACGCCGAAATCGGCCAGCGCCGACGCCTGCTCCTTGGCAAGCCCCAGCTCGGCGAAGATGGCTACCCCCTCCTTAAGGTTCGCTCCGGCCTCGGCGAACCGCTCGGCCCGCCCCTGCAACAGGCCGAGCCGCAGGTAGGCATCGGCATGGTCCGCCGAAAACGGCTTCTCCTTCGCCGTCAACTGCAGCAGGGCTGCCGCGTGGCTGATCGCCCGCTCGGTGGCGCCGGCGGCATAGGCGCTCTCCCGCGCATAGCGCTGGAGGGTGGAGCGCTGCCTGGCCAGGTCGGGGTTCTCCTCGGCGATGGCCAGGGCGTTTTCAAACTGCGCCAGTGCTTCCGTGTAGCGCCCGGCATTGTGGGCCTGGACCCCGGCCTTGCCGTAATCGGCAAACTGCTTTTTCCCCAGGCGGGCAGCCTCGGCAGCATCCGGCCCCCAGTCGCCAAGGAGCAGCCAGCCGGGGGGAAGCGCCTTGCGAGCCGCGCTGGCCGACCCGGTTGCATAGGCGGCGACAAACGGCGCCGGCCCCTGCGCCGAGCTCTCCGTCAGGAGCAGTGATGGGACCCCCAGAAGCGCCAGGAGCTGGCCGAGACTGTAGGCCTGATCGGCGCCGGCCCGCGGTGCGACGACCAGGGAGACGCCGCCGGCGCCGGCAAAATCGTACAGGGCCCGGCGCTCGCCGCTGGACTCCTCCCAGAGGGGGGCCAGGGCTTCGCCCACCCCAGGCTCGGACGGGACCTGGGGCAAAAGACCGGCGCGCCCCGGGAGGATAACGGTGTGGGCGAAGGGGAGCCGGTCGGTGCTGCGATCCGCCGGGAGTTTCGCAAACGGTGCCTGGTCCGGCCACCATCCGGCCGGATCGAGCACCTGGCGCCGGAAGGGCCGGCGCTCTTCGACCGAGCGGAGCAGGTGGGAGGCGCTCAACCCCCAGGCCGTAACCGGAGCGGCGGCGAACTGCTGCGGCTCCTCGAAGGCCGCCAGAACCGGAGGCGCCGCGGCGAGCCGGGCTTCCAGCGCCCCCCGGTCCACCGTCTCGGCCCTGATTCCCGCCTTCCCTCCCAGGGTAAAGAGGAGCCAGCGCCGCTCGTCCAGCGGGGTGAAGCGGAGCAGGGTCCGGCCGGGGATTTTTTCCAGGACATCGATCGCCTCGACCGGGAGCGGTGTCAGGATCCGGCACAGGCGCCCCCCCTTGCCGGCGGCGCACTCCTTGAAGTAGGCTCCCTGTACCTCGCTTAAACGCCGGCGCGCCGCAGCCGGATCGAGTGCTGGCGCCGGGGTTGCCGCCGTGTTGAAATCCGCCGCCGAGCCGGCCGCCGCCTCTCGCAGCGCCGCGGCTGCCGCGGCAAGCCGCACGGCCCCGGCACCCGCCTGAGGGTAGAAGGGCGGGAGGGCTTCCAGTTTACTCCCCAGCAGGCCTGCCACCAGGGTCTCTTCCTGGTGCAGGCGCAGGTTCAGGTACTCCCGGTCGGCAGCCGGCGCGCTGCCAAGCTTGGCGCGCACCCGGTCCAGTTCTGCGAGGTGCGGCGCGGCCGCGGCGAGCTGCGACCGGGTGGAGGGGTCGTCGAGTCCCAGGACGCTTCGTCCGAGGATCTGCACCCGTTCCAGCTCGCTTAACCGCTCCAGCAGGGCGAAGGCGCCTTCGGCATCCGTTGCGGCCAGCTGTTCCAGTCGGGGAGCAAAGCGCTCCGGCATCTCGCCCCGCGTCACGCCGAACTCGGTAGGGGGCAACTGCTCCAGCACTTTTAATGCGGCATCAAACTCTCCCAGGGCCGCCAAGGCCCGCCAGGTATAGCCGTCAGCGCGGGCGGCCCGGGCTGCGTCGAGCGCCGATTTACGGGCGGCCTCGGCAGCCTCAGGGAGATCCAGGGCTGCCAGCAGCTGACCCCGGTTCAACTGGAGCGCGCCACGCAGCACCA
>DATCHY010000372.1:0-8504 GCA_036508065.1 Geomonas sp.
TAGACACTATGAAAACAGGACTCCAAGGGCTGGCATCGGTTTATCATTTCCTCGATTCAGAAGTGAACGACTACAAAATAACATAACCTTCATAACGAGTCTAAACACGACTACACTGAAACCGATTTCGGCAAGCCTATGGGGAAGGAGGAGCTTGAAAGTCAAAACAGGATTAACTACCGCTCCGACGTTTTTTGTCGGCATGCAGCTCCCGAAGCTTTCACGGGAAGCCCGCCGACAACTAGCCACCTCTGTGGCCCCTCCTGAAGCATTAGCTCTTGCGGCCAAAGCTGCAGCTATCGCAAAGCGATCAGCCGAGCAAAATCAAGAAACAGACGTGAATGAATGGCAGGCCAAGGGGATTATGGGTAAGTTTGACTAAACCCCGAAAAGTCAATTTTGAGTAAATAACTCAAACATGTGAGGCATTTATCGCCAGCCGAAATGTTTGAAAAGGACGTCATGTCGCAAAATAGATTATGTATTCCGTGTTATTTTGATAAAATATATGATCCTGCGACCCTAAACCCCCGCGAGGAATTGCCCGTCTTATCATTTAATGATTTTGTCCTCGGCACGAGGTTGAAAAGGTCGAGACAATCGGACTTGAGTCGGAATACTCAATCGGACCGGTCTCTCTCATAAACTGCTTCCCGTTCGCTCAAGGGGGTGAGAAAATAAGGAGGGTGGACAAGTCGGAAATAAAAAAGGCCGAAATCTCGTGAAAGATTCCGGTGGAGGCCGCCTGTGGAACGTATAACAATACCCTTACACGACGGAATGGACGAAAAAAGACTCATGTTTGCCTTAACTTGGGCAATTGATGGCGTTCAGTACCATGATCAATTGCCCTGTCGCAAGGATGGTTCTGGCGGCCTCTGGCAGCTAGATGGCCATAACGACTGGTTTGCGAAGCTATCTCGAAAGGGTGAAACGCTGCATATCGGTGAGCCTCCCGCAGAGTATGATACGCTTGAAGTCTGGCACCGCTACTGGCGTGAACCACTTGAAGCCATCAAACCCTGGCTGGAATATCGCTTCTCGCCAAAGGCTAGCCTCTCAGAAAAAGCTCAATAGCTAGCCATGTCTACAAACTTAAGATATACCAGACTATTATGGCTTAACGTACGAAACCGTACCGTTAGGCTTCAAACCCCTTCAGTTACGAAAGCTCAGCTTTTACTGGGCCTCTAGTATTTTTGCTAGTGCAGTCTAGTAAATCAGATCATAAAAAAGGTCGTGAAGTAGTGTATCAAAAACAGTTCTTTTTGGATACACCCAAAACGGAAAGAAAAAAGCCCCTAAAAACTGGGCTTCAGAGGGAACTATTTAGAGGGTGTTTTTGATACAGCGGTTTTCGTGCTATAACCTAAATGGCCTGGAGTGGAAATCGGAAACGACGATGATATAGCTGATGAGGTTGTCGACAGGGCCATGGGCGCTTTTGGGAAACATGTAGCCGCTCAATCTGCCGTCCGGCAAGATGCAGTCATTGCAAGATTACGGACGGAGTTAGATCGGATGCGGCCACACGCTGACCGGCTTATTTGCGGGCCTCCAAAATAGCAGCCTGCAAATCAGCAGAGACCTCCCACCATTTTTCCCGAGACCTGCCACTCCCCGTCATCCCTGTTTTCTGCGTTGATTCTCGGCCTTGTCAGTTCTCATGAACGAAGGCAAGGCAAACTGTCAATCACGACTTTTAGCGAACGGCCTCCCAGTAAATTATTCAGCAAACTTGTACCATCTATTCAGAGAATATGTACTGGTACATGTTAAAAACACTGAGATTTCACTCACTCAGACAGCATGTACCGAAAAAAGGGTACACGTAGTGGTCGATCCCCTCGATGACGTACTCGACCGGCTCCTCGGCGGTGACGATGCTGGTGTTGAGGTCGTTCAGATGGTGCACGCAGCTGTAGAGCGTGGAGGTCTTGCCGCTGCCGGTCGGCCCGGTGATGATCATGACCCCGCTCGGCGTGTCGAGCGCGTCGTCCATGAAGCGCTCCAGCATGCGCGACGGCATGCCGATCTCCTTCAGGTCCAGCAGTTCCCCCTTCTTGCTCAATAGCCGCAGCACGATCTTCTCGCCGTAGATGGTGACGTAGAAGGAGACCCGCATGTCGAGGACCGTGCCGCTCTTGGCGCTCTCGTAGCAGATCCGGCCGTCCTGGTGGCGCCTTCTCTCCGCGATGTCGGCCTCGGCCATCACCTTGATGCGGCTGCTGACCGGCAGGGCCAGTTCCTTGGCGAAGTCCTTGTAGAGCGCGAGCATCCCGTCCCGGCGAAAGCGCACCCTGAGGTTGCCGCGCATCGGCTCGACGTGTATGTCGCTCGCCCCGTCCTTGAGCGCCTCCTCGAAGATGGAGTTCACGATGCCGGTCACCGTGTGCTCGTCGGTCGCGGTGCCGTCCCCCTGGAGGGTCCCCCTCCTCAGGGTGGTGACCGCCTCGCGGATCCCCTTCAGCGTGGATATGGCGAAGCAGGTACCCGAGCCGAACAGCTTCTCGGCGGTCTTGCGCCCTTCCAGGTTCAGCGGGTCGGCGATCGCCACCAGGACCCGGCCGTTCTCCTCCTTGACCGGAATGAAGCTGTGCTGTGCGATCCAGTGCGGCGGCACCCGGGCCAGCAGTGAGCGGTCGATGGTGGACAGGTCCAGGTCGAGGTAGGGGTAGCCGAGTTGGAAGGCGAGCACCTCCGCCAGGGTGTAATCCTCGATGAAGCGCTGCTCCACCAGGATCTCTCCCAGCATCTTGCCGTTGTCCCCCTCGCGCTGGATGCCGATGGCTGCCTGCAGCTCCGTGGGCTTCAGGTAGCCGAGCTCGACCAGCAGGGCTCCGAGCTTCACAGAGACGATGTTGCTGCGCAGCGTTTCCCTCAACTGCTCCTTGCTGATGAAGCCGAGCTCGAGCATCACCGCGACCAGGGTCCGCGGGGAGAGCAGCTTATTCTTCACCCTCTGCGCGTAGCGCAGCTGCGCCTCGGCCAGGCAGCCGGACTTCACTAGCATCCCCGCGATCTCCAGCCCCGAGTCGCTGGCCCCTTCCTTGCGGTCCGTACCGCCGCTGTCGCTCGTATCTATCTGCATATGGATCCCCTTCTGGCGGCGCCTGGGGCGCCAGCCGGAACCTCCCCGGCGGGAAGGCGCAAATCCGCCGAAAGTGAGCTCTTCGTTGACATCCACCCCGGTTCACTGGTAGTATACCATGCCAATTGGCGCCGGCTAATCTGATGCCGCCCGAAAAGCTGCGCCGACGCTTTTCGGGCCGAGCCGCGGAATTACCCGGCCCGGCCCCGGCCTGTTGAGATAAAATGTAATGATTCCGGCCTGTAAAAGCCATGCCTGGGTGGCCCATTGCGGCTCCCGGTGGCCGGTTTCGCCCAGTCGCGGACAGGGTGGCGGAGATTCACAGGAGGATGGATATGCAGCGCATTCTGATGTTCGGCGTGATGATGGTTTTTTTGGCCCTGTCGGGGTGCGTCTCGAGCGGCACCTACCAGCAGAAGAAGCTCCAGGCCGAGGGGCTGGAGCAGGGCCTCCAGCAGCAGCAGGCGGCCTACGGCAAGCTGGCCGAGGAAAACGGGGCGCTGAAGGGCGAGCTGACGCGGCTTACCGGTGAGCTCGCCGCCCTGAACCTGGAGAAGGATGGGCTCAACGCCAGCAAGAAGGGGCTGGAGGGTTCATTAAAATCGACCTCCGATGCCAAGAACCAGAAGATCGGGGAGCTGAGCCAGAGGCTGAGCGAGCTCGAGGCGGAGAACCGTCGCCTGAAGGACGAACTGGCCCAGCTGCAGAAGCTCAAGGAGATCGAGGTCCAGAAGACCAGCAGGACCTACGAGGATCTCCTGGAGAACATGAAGGGCGAGATCTCCAAGGGGGAGGTGACCATCTCCGAGCTGAAAGGGAAGCTGACCGTGAACCTGGTGGATTCGGTGCTCTTCGATTCCGGGAAGGCCGAGGTGAAGCCGAACGGCCTGATCGTGCTGCAGAAGGTGATCGACATTCTGAAGGACCTCAAGGACAGGGCGATCAGGATAGAGGGGCACACGGACAACGTGCAGGCCGGCGGGGCGCTGGCGCGCAAGTACCCGACCAACTGGGAGCTTTCCGCGGCCCGCGCCATCAACGTGGCGAAGTACCTGCAGCTGCAGGGGATCGACCCGGCGCTATTGTCGGCCGTCGCCTACGGGGAATTGAAGCCGGTGGCCTCGAATGACACCGAGGAGGGCAGGGCCAAGAACCGCAGGATCGAGATCGTGCTGGTCTCCAAGGAATAGGCACAAGGGGGCCCATGAAAAACAAAGAGAAGCCAAAGCAAAAGCCTAAGGAATTCGCAGCCACCCCGTTCAAGGGATTAAAGGGGGCGGCGCTCGAGCTGCGCGAAACCGTGCCGGCACCGGCCCCGCCCAAAAAGCCGCAGGCGAGCGCGCAGGAACTGGACGACGAGTCGCTCTTTCTCAGTGCCTTTGCCGACGTGCGCCCCCTGCATCCGGCCACAGCCGCACCGGTGCGGGTCAAGGCGCAGGCGGCGAAGGCGCAAAGAGATGACGATGAGATGCGGGTTTTCCTGCAGGCCGTCGAGGCGCTGAAGATGGATGTCCGCTTCAGCGACGAGATCCCGGAGCAGGACGTGTCCCAGCCCCCGGGGCCGGTGAACCGGTTGCGGCAGCTGCGCCGGGGCGGGATCAGGATCGACCTGCAGCTCGACCTGCACGGCCTCACCAGGGACGAGGCTATCGAGAACCTGGACCGTTTCGTGAAGGGGGCCTACAACCGCGGCCAGAAGGGGGTGCTGGTGATCACCGGGAAGGGGAACAACTCTCCGGGGGAGCCGGTGCTGAAGCTTGCGGTTGCCGGCTGGCTCAAGGAGAGCGGCAAGACCATGGTCTCCGAATTCGTCGCTGCCCCCCGGGAGATGGGGGGCAGCGGAGCCTTCGTGGTTTTCCTGAAGGAGAAAAAGCCCCAGGAACAACCCGGTTCCTGATACCCCCGCCCCTTCCGGGTGGCGCGGTCCTGTCGCCAACCCCGGAGGTTCCAGCGGGTCAGGTTTAGTCCCAAGAGGAGGCGGTAATGGCGGCAGGTGAACTCTACCGCATCGGGATCGATCTGGGCGGCACCAAGACCGAGGCCGTTTTGCTGGATCCCCGGGATGCTGTCGTCATCCGGAAGCGCCGGGCGACACCGCTTGCCGAGGGATACTGGGCAGTCCTTGCGTCGGTAGCCGCCCTGGTGCGCGAAGCCGCCGCACTGGTGCCGCCGGGCAGGCGTTACTCCGTCGGCATCGGCATACCCGGTTCCGTCGACGAGGCGACCGGTCTGGTGCGTAACGCCAATTCCGTCTGCCTGATCGGCCGCCCCTTTCCGGCGGACTTGGAGCGGCTGCTGGGAAGGGAGGTCGGGGTCCGAAACGATGCCGACTGCTTCACCCTTGCCGAGTGCCGTGCCGGGTTCGGTTCCGGTTCCGGACTGGTCTTCGGCGTTATCATGGGGACCGGGTGCGGCGGCGGGATCTGCCTGGACGGCGTGGTGCGGGAGGGACCGCACCGGATCTGCGGCGAGTGGGGCCACCTGTCGGTGGACCCGCAGGGCGCCGACTGCTACTGCGGCAATCGCGGCTGCGTGGAGACGAAGATCAGCGGTTCCGGGGTCGAGGCGGCCTTTCTGGGCCGTTACGGCGAAAGCCTCAGCATGGACCGGATCGTCGCCGGGGCGAGAGGCGATGACCCGCGCTGCCGTGCGGCCTTCGACACCTTTCTGGACGACTTTGGCCGCTGCCTCGGCGGGGTGATCTCGATCCTCGATCCGGACGCGGTGGTACTCGGGGGCGGGCTTTCCAACATCGACGAGCTGTACCGTGCGGGATTCGAGCGGGTGCGGCATTATGCCTTTCACGGCGATCTGCGCACCCCACTGCTCAGGAACCGGCTGGGCGATTCCGCGGGGGTCTTCGGTGCGGCCTGGATCGGTAGGGAGGGCGGACTCTGCGGCTAGCTGGGCGACAGCGCCGGTCATGGTGCTGCCCGGAGGGCGCCAATAAAAAAAGGACTTGGGCCGTTAAGCCTGAGTCCTTTTTTTTTAGGGGCGCCCACTGTCGGAGCCTCGTGGCGGCCAGCACTACGGAAGAACCATGGGGAGTGCCGTGACGAAAGCCGATTCGGCACCAGGATTCCTCGGTGGTATGCCGCGGCTGCCCCAGGTCCTAATCACCTGAATTTGCAATGGTGAGGATGCGTGCAGAGATAGCCGTCGCCGAAAAGCAGTGAGAAATTACACTGGTACCGTTTCTGTCCGGCAAGGCAAAATGACGCACCAGCGTTGAGCTTTTCAGTCCTGCAGTCGTCAAGATGGGACGCACTCGGGTTCTGATCGTTTCCGGGTATCTGTTGCAGCATACAGAGCCTCCTCGGGGGAGTGTTGCCTGCTGTCCGCGCATACGCATGAAATTATACCACTCCAGTTTTAAACGCAACCGGGGGTGTCAGGAATTTGCGAGGCGAAAGCTTAGAGGACAGGGAGGCAACACGGGGCAAGGGGGGGGCGAGCGTGCCGGAAACAGGTAAAAGCAGAAAAGGTTACGGCGGGGAGCCGTAACCTTTTGATTTTGTGGCTTTGAGGCTATTGATAGAAAGTCGAGGGGGATGATATGGGCGAAATGATCAGGTAGGGCTCGTCTCAGAAAACGGAAAATAAAGCACGTTAAGGGTGGGCGTCTCAGAATTTTTGAAATGAGGGAAATTGAAACCGTTTTAAGAGTGTATCTCAAAGACAGGCAGGGACAAAAAAACGCCGTAAGACCTCGGTGGATGAAGTCTTACGGCGTTTAGGCGGATCTGAACCTGGCCCAGCCAGGCTCAGTTATTTGCTGCCTTTTTAATGGCGGTCTCAGGGTCGCGGCAGGTCTGTCGTCAAACAACGGGAAAACCTGGCTCACCCGCAACGCACCTGGTCGAACAGATGCCTATTTAGTGTAGTACCATTTGGTCGTTGCCCGGTACCGCGATGCCGTTCAATTGGCCGACCACTGCGCCGAACCCGCTAGTCTTGGTCGTGTCAATCGGGATCACCAGCAGGGTGCCGCTGTTGGTGCCGCCGTAGTAGTCCGAGTAGCATACCACGGCATATTTCCCGTCCAGGGTAATGCCAAGGGTCGGGACATAGGCCAGTTGCACCGAGTACCCGCCGACCACGAAGGTCGGAGCATAGGGCGCCGTCCCCGTTTGGCTCAGGGTCCCGGTGGCGATGCCGGTGACCAGCACGATGCCCCTGTCGGTGCCCACCACGGCCGAGAGGCCGTCCGGGTTAATGGTAACGGAGAATACCTGTGCGGCGCCTTTGATGGTCAGGGGGGGGCCGACTGTCGGTGTACCCACGGTGAGGCCGGTAACCAGAGTAATCTGAGGCGCGGAAGTTGCCGAATAGCCAATGATGGTCGCGCGGTTGGAGTCTTTCGGGCTGATGGCGATGCCGTTACGTCCGTCTTCCAGTTCCATGTCGCCGGTACCCAGCGAAGGAATGTCGATGGTTTTTGTGAAGCTGTGGGATATCGTGACGCCCTGTGAACCTGTCTTGGGTGTGATCGCTGCGATGGAATATACGGTCAGGCCGGAATAACCGCGGGCCAGCAGGACCTTTCCGTCATTGGAGATGACCAGACCGTCGCGAGTGCCCGGCACGGCTATGACTTCGGCCGTCTTTGGATTCCCCGAGGTAACCCCCGATATGACCACAATCTGAAATGAACTGTCGGCGGTCACCACCGCTTCGTCGCCGTTGGGCATGATGGCCACGGAGTCGCCGTCGCCGCCGTAGTCAGTGACGTTAACCGTCGTGGTGGAGGCAATCGGGGCGCCGGTCTGGACATGGGAGAAGAAGCGTACGGTATTGCCGCCATCGACCAGTATCCCCTGCGAGCCATCGGGAGTAAGTGCCAGGCCGTCGATGTCAGCGGCTCCGGAATAGGTCAGGTATTTTAGAGTCGGCGTGGCGAGCGGCACCCCGTTGGCGTCAAAGAGATTGATGACCTGTACGCCGTTCGCGTAGGAACTGCCAATGCCGTTGCCGTCATCGGCGATCAGGGCGATACCCAGGTTGGAGACGGCGGTGCTGGTGCCGGCGGCCGGTTTGTAGACGAGATAAGTGCCGGCTGCAGTGACGCCCGGCAGAGCTGTCGATACCAGGCTCTGGATGAACACGCCGTCAGCCCCCACGGTGACGGTTGACACGTCGACCCAGGTGTTATTCTGGTAGATCGCGATGTTAAGAACCGTGCCGCTAGTGATGGTGGAGGCGACACTCCCGCTCACGGGAATCGGCACATTGAAGATGACTCCGGGCGCGTTGATACTAAATGCCGCTACATAGCCATTGGCCGAGTCCGGGGCGAAGTTCACAACTTTGCTAAGTGGCGCCGGCAAGGCGCTCAATGCTACCGGCGCAACTATGACATTTGCCGTACGGCTGACGGCATTGGCCGGGAAATTAAAATTGAGAGTGTTGCTGG
>DATCHY010000373.1:0-7606 GCA_036508065.1 Geomonas sp.
AAAACCAAGTGAGTTCCATTCCCGCCGAATCGTCTGTTCCTTCCAATACTGATACTAGCACAGCCTCTCCAACAAAATCATAACAGGTCCAGAACATTACGACCCGGCGAATCGGGTTTTCAATGTACCGTTTCGGCCCAAAAAGGAGCAGGTAATCGGGAGAGACGCGGCGCTACAACAGGTCAGGGCACAATTGACCCAAGGCAAACCTACCGCAATCGGCCATACAGCGTCTTTCGAAGGGCTAGGAGGACTCGGCAAGACCCAACTTGCCGTCGAATATGCCTATGATTACGATGGTGGGTATCCCAACGGCGTTGTCTGGATCAATGCGGACCAGGATATAAACGCCCAACTAACCGACATCGCAGTTACTGCCTGTTGGGTCGCTCCTGAAACTGAACATAAGTTCAAACTTGATGTGGCCCTCCACCGCTTGCGGTCTTTTTCGAACTGCTTGATCATCTATGACAATGTAGAAGATATCGCTGCTATCCAGCCATATCTGCCGCTACCATTCTCTAACCCTCACCTCCTCATCACCAGCCGTAATTCCCAACCGGGGTTTATTGCTATTCCGCTTGACCCGCTGAACGAGGTGCAGTCGATGCAGCTACTTGTTCAGGAAGCTGGGCGTCAGCCCATCGGTGTAGTCGAGGAGGAAGCAGCCTGCAACATTGTAGACCAACTTGATGGACTCCCTCTTGCACTGGAACTGGCTGGTGCCTATCTCCGTCACCGCACGACAATGCCCTTTGCACACTACCGCGACCGGTTACTTTCCGATCCGATCAAGTCGCTATCCTATCCCTACCTCTCTAGTTTCACCAAACATGACTCCGATCTCCTCAGAACACTTAAGGTGGAAGAGGACGTGCTCCTGGACGAGCCTTTTCTGGCAGACATTCTAGATATTCTCACGTGGAGCGGGCCGGCTGCAATGGGACTGTCGCTCCTGGCAGCACTTCTCGGGAAAAATTTATCTGAGATTTCTGGTGCCCTTGCTTTGGGTACCCAACTCAAACTTCTTCAAAAAAGGGGAAATGATGAACGGTATTCCCTCCATCGGCTTGTACGGGAGGTACGCCGAGGTGAAAAGCCAATCGTCGAGCGTGAACTATGGGTTAACCTGGTATGCGAAAGATTAGGCAACTGGTTCGAAGCGTTACGAGACGATTTCCTCCAGTTAACTCGTTTTGATGCTGAGATCGACCACCTAGTGGCGTGGTGTGACAATTCCAAACACGGAACGCAGCTACTCGCATGCCGATTGACATGGCTTCAAGCCTATCCAGCCTATCATCGGGGTATGTGGAAAAAAGCTCACGATCTGGTTTTGAAGTCCAAGGAAATTTACGACCATGCATCGCTGACAGATACCAAGCTTTATGCCCATCTGTTAAATGACCTGTCTACGACCTATTCATGTATTGGCCAGTACTCTCTTGCACTTGATTATGAGCAAAAGGCGCTTGATATTCGACGCGAGGTCCTTGGCGAACTCAACCAGGACACGGCCTTATCCTACCACAACCTTGGCCTTGGCTATACGAAGATGGGCAATTCGCGAGCCGCACTCAAATACCTGGAAAAGGCCCTAGAAATCTACCGAGAACTGCTTGGAGAAAACAATTTCCACACGGCCCGGGCATACTGTACCACAGCTTACACTTATCGCCTCGAACATGATTATAGGAGCGCCCTGCCCCACATAGAAACCGCACTAAACATTTGCAGACAAATATTCGGCGAACGACATCCTCAAACTGCGGCTTCTTACAATGAGGCAGGCATCATATATTCTGCGTTGAAAAATAATGCCGCAGCTCTTTTCCATCTCGAAAAGGCTCTTGAGATTCGCTTGGAACTCTTCGCAGAACGACATCCGGACACTGCGATTTCACTTGACAGTCTCGGTGTCTTTTTCACTCGATTAGGAGATACTGCAAAGGGACTTGAATACCACAAAAAGGCCTTAAATATTCACCGCCAATTAGATGGTGACCGTCATCCTGAAACTGCGACCACTTTATGCCATATTGGACATAACTATTTCCTGTCTGGACGCTACGAAAAGGCTATCCAATTTTATTTAGATGCCCAGGATATCCAACGTGAATGTCTCGGCAACCTCCATCCTTTCGCGATTGAAACCTATCTAAGTGTGAGTACATGTTTAGATCATATGCAACAATATGACGAGGCAATACGGCTACTATTTGAAGGCTTCAAATTAGCTAAAGAGGCCTTCCCCAAGCACCATCCCATGCTAAAGCAATTCGAGCGTAAAATCCACGAGCTAACAGCCAGAACGGCACGTCGCGGCTTTCGTAGCCCTTCGATTCATTCAAAGAAAAAGAACCGAAGGTGACCCTCAGCCGAGGAATTTGGGTGGGGATGCTCTGGACCTAATATCACTTAAGTACGAACATATAAAAGGAATTATACGGCTTCAAGGAGGCCGGTTCGGAAACCGGAGCGCAAGCGGCGGTTTACGAAAGGGCCGGGGACCGTTTAGAGCTGCCGGCGTTTTGCGCCGGCTGCTCTGGTCCCACTGCAGGCCTCACCTGATGACTTGAAATAGGCCGATTCGGAAACCGCAGCGAAGCTGCGGCTTGCGAATGGGCCGGGACCGGTAAAGCTGCCGGCGCCCGGCGTCGGCTGCTTTGGTCCTAAATTGGCGAGGTTGATGTTTTGCTTAAGGGGGGCGTTGCGGGGGTCTCCCCCGCAGTAGGGGTAGCGGAAAACGACGGGGCGAAACGCCCTGGCGCTTGCAGCGAGGGGGAGACCTCCCCCGCCTGGAAGCTGATCAGCCCGGGTCACCCACCCCCGCCAGGCTCCTAGTCCTGCCCTCCTATCGGACCGTCTGGATAAATTCCAGCTGCCCGATCTCAATATTGCTTCTGAAGTACGCCTCCGTCAGACGGACATCGAGCTTGTGCCCCGGGGAGAGCTTGAGCCCGGAGTCCAGCAGCAGCCGCTCGGCGGAAACCGACCGGCCGGAGGCATCCAGAAAGGGAAGCGTCCTGATGGCCGCCGCATCAAAGGTGCACAGCGTCAAATCCTCCCGCTGCATCAGGACGGCAAGCGATTCCAGCTCCCCGGCATGAATCACCTGCTGCTTCAGGACGGGGAGCCTGTCGATCACTTCCCGCATCTGTTCGGCGCTTGCCGAAGCCTCGGTAACGCGTCCGGGAAGGACATAACTCCTCCTGAAGTCCACCCGCACCTTCTGCCCCTCCCTGCGGTAATACTTGACCTCATCGACCACCGTGGAGGCCACGTGCACCTCGTGCCGGTCGGCCAGCCTGTCGAAGACGTCGAGCTCCAGCAGTTTTATGATGACGTCGGCGTCAAGCAGCCACAATTTCAAAGGTCATCCCCTCCGCCTCGGTCAGGCCGCGATACTCCAGATAATCGTCGATGTCGTACCGGTCGATCTCCATGAGCTCGGCGAACTTGCCCCGGGAAAGGAGCCCCTTCCTGAGGCACTTGGCCGCGAGCAGGATGAACCGCTCGGACTCGGGAGCCTCGAAACCGACCTCCCTTCTCATGCGACGGTCCAGGGAGAGCAGCTCCTCGTCGGATTTCGCCTCATCGGCGGCCTGCCAGGGGATGAGGCGCATGTTCGCCATCCGGTACAGCAGGGCCTGGGTGGACACGCCGAACTCGCGCGCGACGTCGACGATGTCCGAAAAGGGGAGCTTCTGGTCCGCGATGCGGCTGTTCAGCTCCGCCCGCACCTCCCGCTCGGGGAGAAGGAGTGTGGAGGCAAACCGCTCCGCCTTTTTCTCCAGGTCCTTGAACAGCGCCTCGTCCTGCTCGATCTCGGTGGCGGAGAAGGTGTCCCAGGTGAGAATGTGGAAGAGCTCGTGGGCCAGGGTGAAGTTTATCCTCCAGGGGGCCTCGTCGCTGTTCACCACGACCGCGGAGCCGAAAACCGGATGCACCGTAGAGGCCGCCGATCCGAAATCGGAGAGCTGGACATAGAGGATCTTGGTCTTGAGCGTCTGCTCCATCACCTTTTGCAGGGCGAGCGCCGGCCTGCTTCCCAGATCCAGCATGTTGCTGACTTTTCCTGCCAGGGCGTCGACCCCGGGGTTGGTGCGGATGGTGGCAGGGGTCACGGATAGAAGGCGGGGATTGCCTTCCTGCACGAGCCCCAGAAGCTCTTCCAGGAGGTGGTATTGCTCGAATCTGTGTTTGACGTCAGCCTCAACCGCCACTTTCTTGTCCGGCGCCGGCGCCTTTCTCCAGAGGAAATGGACCTCCGGCTCTTGCGCCGACTCTGCCATCAGCAGCCGGTTCAGGTCACAGAAATAGGCCTTGGCCAGGGCCACCAGCTCGCTCGCCTTGACCTCGCGCTCTCCCTTTTCAATGTTGCTGAGAGCCTGGTAGTTGCCGAAGCCGACCTTGGTGGCGGCCTCGCCGATAGTGAGGCCAATTGCCTCCCTCGCCTTTTTGAGCCGATTGGCCAATTCCATGCTTGCCATGTTACCCTCCGTTAAGAAGGACAATATACTATTCGTATACAGCCAAGTCAATAATATATGTTTTTCGTATATAGTCAAGCAGACGAAACCACGCGGCCCGCCCAGATCCTGCCCCAGGCAGAGGAGACGGAAGCGTCGCAGGGCCTCCCCCAAAGGAGAGCGACCTGGTGAGGTTCGCTCGCAAGCTAGGCTTTGAGGGTTTGTGTGGCTCTAAGAAACCTGATCGGTCATGAAGCCCGCGCTGCCGTCCTCCGTGTTCTTTCGGTGGCTGACCCAAATACCTGGCTTCCGGCGAACGGCTCTTTGCTTGGCGGGAGTCATGCCCCAGGGGGCTTTGGCAAAATTGCCTTCCCCTTCGGGGACCTGCATCCGGCTCGCATCGGTCAGGGAGCGGGGATCTCAGGGAACTTTTCACTAGGGTGGCCTTCAACGTTGCCACCGCCAACCGGTACGACCATCTGCGCAATCACGGCTTCCTGTGCTCGCCCGCAGGGTGGCGGCTCGCCCCGGCATACGACATGAACCCCTCCTTTAAAAAAGACGAGCACGTCCTCTCCCTGGACCTTTACTCCCGCGAGCCGAGCCTCGATCTTGTGCTTTCAATTGCGGAGTATTACAGGCTGGCAACAGACGCAGCAAGTTCCATCATCGATGGGGTTCGCGAAGTGGTTGACGGGCGGCAGGGGCACGCCAGAAAACTTGGCCTGAGCGCTCGGGACTGTTCCGAGGCAGAGCATCTGTTTGACACCGGGACGTAAGACAGGCTATCGAATTTCGTGAAAGCACCCGAAATTGGAAGGGTGAGCAGGGTGAGACGCTGCATTGTTTGGTCTGGAAAATGATGCGGTTTCTTGTTTGTGGGTGGGAGAACTTGCTTCCTGAAACGAAGCTACAAGAACGTCCACGGCGACGTCTCCGTCCTGGAAACGGTCGGCCTGATTGAACGGGACGAGCGCAAGAGGGTCTGTGTTCTCTGGCACGAGATCGAGACGAACCTGAAACTGGCGGTCTGAGGCCGGATACATCCCGGAGAAACGACTTCTGCCTTGCCGAGGTTGAAGAACCGCGCCAGCTCGGCCTCGTCGTGCTCGCTCATTTTGATGTCCAGGAGCTTGAAGAGGCTCTCATACGCTCCCGCTCGACCGTACTCGGCTCGCTGAATTTCCAGTCGATTTTCTCGCTAAAAGCCACTACCGAGCCAAGCAGAGCGGACAGATTTTTCTCCAGGAAAGCCACAGGTTCCGAGAAGGAATTTCCCGTTTTCTGCTCGCGTTCCAAGGCATCCAAGGCCACGGAAAATGGTGTGATCGATGGTGGCATTGTTCGCTCTGGAGAGTTCCTTTAACCTTGAAATCAGGTCGGGTTCCGACCGGGTAGACAGTGTCTTTTCGTCCGTCGGGCGTATCATTCCCAGGGGCCGTTCGGAACCGGATGCGCGCTAGCAGAGAATTGACATGATTTCAGCATGTTACCAGACGCCATCCGGCAAAAAACCATGCATTGCGCCAGCGGCGAAAACAAAGAGATACGGGGACTTAGCTACCCATATGAAGCCGACAGGGCTGCGTCTGGTGTGGATGAAAAATGAACCGAGCGAAGCGAAGTCCGCCTTCTGGTTATCAAACCGAAACTGCGGATCGCTTCTCCACATAAACCAGCGGCAAAAAATTCCTCCTCGCCCCTCACCAACCGAATAAAATGCCCACCAGCTGGACCTGATTAACCAAGCTCCAAACGTGAGCGCAAAAGACCATGATGGAGTGCTCGACCGTGGCGCCCTGGCTCTTGTGGATGGTCACCGCATAGGCGTGGCCGACCTGCCGGTACTTCTCCAGATCCAGCACGACCTCTTTCTTCCCGCGATCAACCAGCGCCCTCCCCTTGCCGTCAAGCTCCTTGATGACCCCCATCATCCCGTTTTGCAGGTCGTGCTTCTTGTCATCCCGGAGCGCGATGATGCGGTCACCGACGGCAAAGCACCTCTGCTGTTCTCGCAGGATCGTAATCCTCCCCGCCATCTCGGCCGCGGACAACTCCTTGCTGACTGAGCGGGAGATCTCGCGCCCGTCCTTTTTCCTGGTCGTGAAGGAGTAGCTCACCCGGACCAGGTTCCGCTCCCGGTCGATTCGGTCACCTCCGCCTCGGCCCCCAGGTGCGCCAACCACTTCAGCATCTTCCCGTCCTCGCGCTCCACGCCGGAGAAGCGGACCGTGTCGCCCAACTGGTAGCTCTCCACGGTGACCCCTTGGCGCACGGGGAGCAGCACCGAAAAACTCCTGCCCTCCCCGATCTCCCCCGCCTTCACCCTCGCCGCCCGGATCTCGTCATTCAACTCCGGCGCTCGTCGTTGGTGCCCACCACCAGGACGACCGATTGCAGCTCCCCCGCCGCAGCCCGCTTGGGAAAATGCGAGAGCTTCAGGCTCTCCAGGAGCTAATGTTGCACGACGGCCGCCTTCAACTCGGGTAGCTCCGCCATCTCGGTCACGCGCCCCCGCTTTCCAATGGCGACCAGGGCCTCCCTCGCGTTCTTGCCGAGCGCCCGGTCCTCCCGGTTCAGACTCTTGGCGATCTCCAGGAGTTCCGGGTCACGCTGCCGGAGGATTTCGGTCATGTGCGCGTAATCGACCTCCCCCCTCACCCCCAGTTCCCGCACCTGGCGCAGGAAGCCGCCTCGCCTCGACCGCCTGGATCTGCTTGGTGTGGCCCAGAAGATGCAGCTTCGCCTGAGGACCACCCGCAAAACCACCTGCCTCCCCTCTGGGATGAGAATTTTCTCACCAGTAACCGTTAGCCTTACCGGCTCCACGTTCGCCCCCTGCAGGTCAAATTTGGAAGCCGCGTAGGCGCCGGTGAAACTTGCCACCGTGAAAGCGTGCCTTACGGTGGCGAGGCTCATCCCGCGCCGCCTTCCCAGTACTGGCGAGGTCGATGCTAAAGGGGTCCCTTCCCTGGGGCTTGAGCACCTCCTCGTAGAAGTGCTCGATGGTCCCGAGGGTGGTGGTCTTCGCGGTTCCCGGGTCTCCCACCGTGAGGGTGATCCCTCCCTGCCGGCCACCTCGTTGTCAGACTCCTTGTATTGTCCGGCCGTGGGCCGGACGCCCTCCAAGGCCA
>DATCHY010000374.1:0-11025 GCA_036508065.1 Geomonas sp.
CCCCCCCCGCAAAACCGAAGTTCACCAGACAGTCCGGGGCGGCGAGCCCGATCAGCGACCCGGTCGCCGCGGCCGCCTGCCGGGGCCCCATCCCCGACTCGATCAGTGCGACGGGAACCCCCGCCACCTCGAAACGGTACAGGTTGCGGCCCGCCGCCCGTTCCTTTCGGTACCCCTTGATGCGCCGCAGCAGCGGGGCGATCTCCTGCGGCATGGCCGCCACGACCCCTATCGAACCTATCCCCATATCCACGCGCTCCTCCCTGATGGAAGCCGCACTTTAGCAGAGCGCGCCGGGCGCCGCAACGCTAAACGCCCGGGGCTTTGGTCTTGACAAAAAACGGTTACCGTCTTAATGTGTTTGATTGTTTTTTCCAAGATTCATCTTCCCTGAAGCAGAAGAGATAAGGCACCGACAAGCTCTCCCCCTTTGCAAAGGGGGGCTTACTCTTTGAACCTGAGACCTCTGCAGATTAGGGCTAAACAGGTAGCCAATGGAGCGGTTTAATTCCAATTATGACCGCTGGCAACTTAGGCAGGGCAATGAAAGAGCTGATCATAAATGCTGACGATTTCGGACTGTGCGACGGCGCGAACCGGGGGATCATCAGGGCCTGGAAAGACGGGATCCTGACCAGCGCCTCGCTCATGGCGGGAGGCTCGGCCTTCGAGGAGGCGGTGGCGCTCGCCAGGGAGAACCCGGGGCTTCAGGTGGGACTGCACCTGACGCTGGTGCAGGGGCGCGGCGTGCTGCCCCGACAGGGATTCCCCTCGCTCGTCGATGACCGCGGTGACTTCGGGAACGATCCGGTCCTCGCGGGGATGCGCTACTACTTCCTGAAGCCGCTCAGAAAGCAGCTGCACCGGGAGATCGAGGCGCAGATCGTCAAATGCCTTGACGCTGGGCTTCGCCTTAGCCACCTGGACGGCCACCTGAACATCCATATGCACCCGGTCGTCTTCGACATCCTCACCGAGCTGATGCCGAAGTATGGCATCGAGAGCTTCCGGCTCTCCCGCGAGAACCTGGCCGGAAACCTCGCGATCGACCGGCAGCGGCTCGTGGGGAAGTGTGCGGACGCCTTCATCTTCGCCTCCCTCGCCAGGCGCTGCCGATCCCGTCTGGACCGGCTCGGCATCCGCTACGCGGGCGAGGTGAAGGGACTTCTGAACTCGGGACGGATGACCGAGGGATATCTGCTGCACTCGCTTGACGGCGTGGACGAGGGGCTGACCGAGATCTACTTCCATCCCGGCTGCCGCCCCTGCCCCGAGCTCGACAGGTGGATGCCCGGTTACCTTCATGACGAGGAACTGGCGGCGCTCACCAGCGCGCAGGTGGCAACAAAGCTGGCCCAACTCGGGATCCGCCTGAGAAACTACCGTGGAGAGGTGAAGACCTATGCTTAAGACTGCCATCGTCATGCTGATAGCCGTGATCGCGGGGACCATTGGGGATCTTCTCTTGGCCAGCGGCATGAAGCAGCTCGGGGATATCTCCGCGATGAACCTGAAAGGGATTCTGAACGTTTCCCTGCAGGCGCTCACCTCGCCCAAGCTGGTCCTCGGGACCTGCATGCTCGCCATCTTCTTCTTTCTCTGGCTTGCGGTCCTTTCCTGGGAAGACCTTTCCGTCGCGCTTCCGATGCAGGCGCTCAACTACATCCTGGTCGCCTTTCTCTCCCAGTACTTTCTGCACGAGGTGGTGACCCCGATGCGCTGGGCAGGCACGGTCCTGGTTGCGATCGGCGTACTCATGATCACCAAAAGCGGCGGCGCCTAGCAAAGTCACAACCATTGGCCACGTTTCCCCGCCGTCAGAGCCAGATCTCCTCGGAGGGGAGCGTAAGCTCCTGCATCTCGATCGCCTTGAGCCAGCAGTTTTTGTCGCGCAGGGCGAGCCTCTCGCTGCTGCTGCGCTCCACCTTCCTGAGGTAGACCGCGAAGTCGCCGTTGGAAAAGTGGATCACCCGCCCCTTCTCTCCGCCGAGCTCCTGAGCGAGGATCGGGATCCGCTCCTCCTCCAGGAAATCCTTGATGAACCTGCAGTTCACCTTTCCAACGCAGAAGAAGTTGCCGACGCTGCCGGTGTGCCGCAGGATGGTCGCCCCTCCGAAAACCTTGGCGCATAACCGTTTCCTTTCTGCCCCCATCCGCATCATCTCGTTGATGAGCAGTTCCATGGCATGGATGCCGTAGCGCCCCGCCTCCGTGACGTAGATCGGCAGGTCCCGTGAGTAACGCCGGCTGCTGAGCATGAAGTGGTTCATCCCGACCACCCTGTTGACCGGGTCATAGAGGCAGGCGGCGACGCAGGAGCCAAGCAGGGTGGAGATCGTCACCGGCTCCCGCGAGGCGAACAGCTCCCCCGGTTCCAGGGTGACGTGCTTGAACCTGCCGAGTGTTTCGATTCTCATGGAGATCTTCTCTGGATGTCCGGCTTGGCGCAAGAAACCGGGTGCCAGTGCATTGTATCATCATGAGCGGCGCGGACAAGAACAAGCTTTTTTCCCTTGAGAAAAAATCGGCTTTTGCTATAAGCTGTAGCAATGAAAAATTTAGCCCTGTTGGCCCTTGGTGTCCCCCTTTTTGTTTCCCTCCTCGTTCTCCCCGCATCAGCTCTCACCGTCCCGGAAAGATTGGTCTACGACATCAGCTGGACCGGCATCAAGGCCGGAACCGCCGTGCAGGAGGTGACTTCCCAGGGGGGGGAGCTCCATATCGTTTCCTCCGCGCGCTCGGCAGGGTGGCTGAACCCGATCTTCGCCGTTGACGACCGGACGGAATCCATCCTTCACCGTGGCAGCGGCGCGGAAACGCTCGGAACACCCAGATTTTACCGGGAGAAGATCAACGAGGGGAAGACCCACACCCGGAAGGAGGCGCAGTTCGACCTGCCAAGGCTCAAGGTCGATACCAAGGACTTTCTGAAGAAGACCGAGAAAACTCATGACATCAGCGCCAGGACCTTCGACAGCCTCTCCAGCATATATTTCGTACGTTCCAGCGAGCTGGTGCTGGGGAAATCGATCTTCATAGACATCTACGATTGCAAGAGGCTCTGGAACACGGAGGTGCAGGTGGTGAGGCGGGAGGAGATCAGCACGCCGCTCGGCAGGTTCAAGACCCTCGTGGTGAAGCCGCTGCTCAAATCCGAGGGGTTCTTCGCCCGTACCGGTGACGTCACGGTCTGGCTTACCGACGACAGTCTGCGGATTCCGGTCAGGATGACGACCAAGTTGAAGCTGGGGTCTATAACGGCGGAGCTGGTGGGGGGGAGTTACTGGCCCTTACAGGGGAGCGTGAAACGCTAACCCTCTCCTTCGATTTGCACGATAATGCTTCCCGGCTGCCCGATCCTCTGGATCAGGATCTCGCCGTTGGCGCGGTTGATGGTGTCGACCCGGTAGCTCTTGCCGTCGAAATCGATGTGCGCGCCCTGTTCTAGTTCCTTGATCCGGAGCATCTTGACCACGGCGGCCTCGGCCTGCTTGTTCACCAGCCAATAGTCGTCGTAGATCACCCAGCAGGAGCTCAGGAATACGCAGAAGATGATCCCCATGCCGAGGAAGTCCGCGAGGGTGAGCCCTGCGGTAGGATTGCCCAACAGGTTCAGCGTGAATGCGAGGCAGAAGCAACCATCAGCCACGATAGCCCCGTAGGCGATGTCGACCCTAGCCCGGTTGTCAGTCTTTGTCCCCATGCAATGCCCTTCCTTACCAATCATTTCTTACATATCAATTCAAAAAAATACCCGCAGGCATCCGGCGGCCGGCTCGGGAAGTACCCTTTGACCGAATCTCCCGTCCGACTGCGGCCGGACCACTTCCTTGCGGGGAATTCCATGAACTTGCTCGATTTGTGCCACTCGCTACCCGCAGGGGCTCATTGGCAGGAAATAATGCCTTCGCTGCTTGGCTTCCCGCACCAACTGGCCGGAGAAAACCTGTGCGGATCGTAACGTGCTGTATTTAATAGAGTGTGTCAATGGGGGGACGAGAACGGAATCCATTGGCGGGTGCTCGGAGCGGCGGCGGTCGCGGGGAGAAGGTATCGGATTCGGAGGTGAGTGGTGGCGCAGTTCCGTGGGCCGTTCCGCCAAATGGCCGAAGTATGGCGTGGGATGGCGGAGCCTTGCTGTCAAATGGCGGTTTAGTGCTGGTTCGCTAACCAGGACGGGTGAAGCTCCTGATAAGCTCGGCCGATTCCGGATAGGCTTCGAGAAGCTCGGCCGCACGAGGCATCTGGAAGTCCTTGAAGTCGAAGCCGGGAGCGACGAGGCAGCTGGTCAGGGTGTAGGGGCCGAGGCTGCGCGCCGCCTGCAGCACGTCCGGGGGGACCACGAGGAGTGGTTCGCCGTCCTCACCCGGTGCCGAAAGTCTGAGCCGCCTGGGCGCCGGGTCGAGCAGGGCGAGTTCCAAAGGGGCTCCGGCGAGATGAATCCAGATTTCCTCGCCGGCCACGCTATGGAACGCGGAGAACTCCCCCTCGCAGAGCAGGAAATAAATAGCGGTGAGTGCCACCCGCTCCCCCGGGTACCCTGCCGGGGTTCCGATCGACTTGCTGGAGCGGTGCACCTCGGCATACCATCCCCCTTCCGGGTGGGGCTTCAAGTGGTACCTTGCTATAAGAGCGTCTTTATCCATGATTTTCCTTTACACATTGCAACTTTTTATCGTTCCCATGCTTCAGCGTGGGAACGCGCACCAGTCGGCCAATCACAAACAACCCAAAGCATAAAGCCTCACCACAGAGGCACACAGAGGAAAATCAAAACCTGATGTATGTTTAAAACAATTAGCCGTTGTTTTAAGATTTCCTCTGTGTGCCTCTGTGTCCTCTGTGGTGAGGCTTTTGATTGTTTGTAATTGTCTTTTCTTTGAAACGTGCTGATTCAAGTATTAAATGATTCCGCAGGGGGATTTTCTCAGAACTCCGCATGCCTTGGCGTCCTCGGGAACGGGATGACGTCCCTGATGTTTTCCATGCCGGTCAGGTACATGAGGAGCCTTTCGAAACCGAGACCGAAACCGGCGTGCGGAGTGGAACCCCAGCGCCTGGTGTCCAGGTACCACGACAGCCCGGCGGCGTCGATGCCGCACTCCTGCATGCGTGCCGTGAGCCGGTCGAGCCTCTCCTCACGCTGGCTCCCGCCGATGATCTCGCCCACCTTCGGGACCAGCAGGTCCATGGCGGCGACCGTCCTGCCGTCGTCATTTTCCCTCATGTAAAAGGCCTTGATCCCCTTCGGATAGTTGACGATGAAGACCGGTCCGCCGACCACCTGTTCGGTCAGGTAGCGCTCGTGCTCGGACTGCAGATCGAGCCCCCAATCGACTGGGAACTGGAAGGCGACCGGTGCCTTTTTGAGCCGCTCGATCGCCTCGCCGTACTCCATCCGCGCGAATGAGGCATTCGCCACCGATTCGATCCTCTGGATCAGGCCGGTGTCGATCTGGGCGTTGAAGAACTTCATGTCCTCGTCGCAGCTGTTGAGTGCATGAATGCAGAGCCTCTTGAGGAAGGCCTCGGCCAGATCCGCATCGTCGGCGAGATCGGCAAATGCCATCTCCGGTTCGATCATCCAGAACTCGGCAGCGTGGCGAGCCGTGTTGGAGTTCTCGGCCCGGAAGGTGGGTCCAAAGGTATAGATATCGGAGAAGGCCTGGGCGAAAAGTTCCCCCTCCAGCTGGCCGCTCACCGTGAGGCCGGTGGCCCTGCCGAAGAAGTCATCGGAGAAATCGACCTCGCCCTTGGCAAGCGGGGGGTGCGCCATATCGAGCGTGGTGACCCGGAACAGTTCGCCGGCCCCCTCGCAGTCGTTGGCGGTGATGATCGGGGTGTGCACGTTCAGGAAGCCGCGTTCTCCGAAGAAGCGGTGCACCTCCTGGGCCAGCGCAGAGCGCACCCTGAAGACGGCCCCGAAGGTGTTGCTGCGCAGCCTCAGGTGGGCGATGGTGCGCAGGTACTCGAAGCTGTGCCTCTTCTTCTGCATCGGGTATTCCTGGTCCGCCTCCCCGACGATCTCGACGGTGACCGCCCTCAGTTCCAACGCCTGACCGGCGGCGGGGGACGCCTGCAGGACGCCGGTCACCGCGAGCGCGCTGCCGGTGCCAAGCGCAGAGACCTCGGCGTAATTGGAAAGTTCCGGCTCCGCCACCACCTGTATGCCGGCGAGCGAAGAGCCGTCGTTAAGAGAGATGAAGGTGACCCCCTTGCCGCTTCTGACCGTTCTTGCCCACCCCTTGAGAAGGAATGATTCGCCAGGCCGGCCCTCGGCCAGCGCCTGTTTCACCCTGGTTCTAACTATCATGTCCGTGACTCCGCTTTAGGTTTCAATATTCATTATTTATAACACAGAGCTGATGTGACGGCAAAAGCATAGTTGGCAGGGGCTCTACACCGCCTGTCACGGCCCTCCAGAGTTGAACTCTGGACCCCTGGAGTTGAATTCTTGGCCTCAGGAGCTGAACTCTTGGCCTCCGGAGCTGAACTCTTGGCTTCCGGGGTTGAGCTCTGGACCTCCGGGGTGGAACTCTAGCCCCCTGAAGTTGAAATCTACCCCTCCGGAGTAGCACTCGGGGCTTCGGGCTCCATGGGGGGCGGGTGGTCCTAACAGGCAGCTCAGCAGAACTTTTTTAAAACCTGCATCTTGCTTTGTTGAGAATATAACCTAAACTCAGGGGAAGTTATTGGATTAGAATTAACTTATTGGAGGTGGCCGGATGGCGAAACAGCCGAAGCTAAAGGGTTGACTATACGCATGCGAAGGTTCCAGAGCTTATTATCAGGGCTGAGGCTGTTCTGGGACCCTGGATTAACCATCCGGCTATCCAGGAGCCTCGGCCATCTTTCCTGCCCACTCCGGATCAGGTTAAGCAAGCTATCGACGAGCTCAGACGGACGTATAACGCGGCTTTAAAGCGTGACCAAGATCAGATTAAGTTACGTGACCGTGCCGCTGAAGCGCTGAAGGTTCACCTCTACGCTATCGCCCACTTCTACGAAACAGGAACGGTTACTGACCCCCGCTTTTTGATTAATACGGGCTTTGAAGAATTGCCACCACCAACCAGCAGTAGCAACGCAATGCTGGAAGCGCCCTCAATATTATCCCTCAAACACGGACAGTTTCCCGGCGTTATCATCGCTAAGGCGTCCCGTACGCATGGCGCCGGCAGTTACGAGATGCACATCGCCGAGGGCGATCCTACTGTCGAATCAAACTGGAAATACCAGGGTGTGCATATGCACTGCTCCGCTATGGAGATGAAGGATTTGGAGGGAGGCAAAGTGTATTCGTTCCGGGTTCGGGCCATCGGGCCAAAAGGAGCTGGTCCCTGGTCGCCTCCCGGCACCCTGAGGGCTCTGTAATGTTCGGCAATTTAGCCTTTTCTGAGGGAAATGGTAGGCTTTGAATGCGAATGATTGAGAGCGTGTCAATGCTTGGGCTGGTCAGAGGTGGGTGGCGGTAATGCTGCTGATACCTTCGATGAATGGTCCCGGAATGATGATCCCCGTCTAGCCGTCTGCCTTGAGCCGGTACCCCACTCCCGGTTCGGTCAGTATATAGCGGGGGCGCGAGGCGTCCTCCTCGATCTTGCGCCTCAGGTTGCTGATGTTCACCCGGAGCACGTGCGGTTGCTCCAGGTAGCCGATGCCCCAAATCTGCTTCAATATCAGACCGTGGGTGAGCACCTTTCCCGCATGGAAGACCAGCAGGCGCAGGAGTTCATACTCGGTCGGGGTGAGGGGCACCTCCTTCCCCCGCACTGTCACTCGACGGCGTGGCAGGTCCACCTCCAGTTCCGCGACCCGGAAGACCGGCTCGGGAACCTGCTGCAGGGAGCGCCTGAGCGCAACCTTGATGCGCGCCAAAAGCTCGCCTATCCCGAAGGGCTTGGTAAGGTAGTCGTCGGCGCCGGCGTCAAGCGCCCTCACCTTGTCGTTTTCCCGCTCCCGGACCGATACCACGATGATGGGGACTTGCGACCATTCCCGAATCCGGGTGATCACCTCCACTCCGTCCATATCTGGTAATCCCAGGTCGAGCAGAATTAGGTCCGGCCTTACTGCGGCTGCGGCCGCCAGGGCAGCGTGGCCGCCAGTGGCCTGGTGCAGGGAGTATGTGCCGGTGTCCAGCGCGGTCTTCAGAAAGCGCTGAATGGCCACCTCATCGTCAACAACCAGTATCCTCGGAAGGTTTTCTCTCCCTGGTTCAGTAGGCATCTCCATCCTCCTGTGACGTCGCCCTGAACGGGACCGTAAGTGTAATTTCCAGTCCCCCCCCAGTCCTGTTTCGGGCTCTAATCGATCCGCCGTGCGCCTCAACAATCCCCTTGCAGATGGATAACCCCAGGCCGGTGCCACTGACCCCCTCGGGGACCGGGATGCGGTAAAACTTGTCGAAGATGCGCCCCAATTCCGCCTCGGGAACCCCGGGGCCGCGGTCGGCTATCCCGAGGGAAAGCCCACTCTCGCTTATGGACGAGAAGATCTCGATCTCCTTTTCAGGTGCCGAGTATTTGAGGGCATTTTCCAGCAGGTTCACCAATACCTGTACCATAAGCACCAGATCCAGTGGCACGAGCGGCAGGTCGGGAGGTAGCCGCACCTCGACCTTCCTTCCGGAAAGCTGCTTTTCCAGTGGGGCCAGGGCGCAACCGATCAGGTCCTGCACGTCGCAGGGTTCCAGGCGTAGTTGCACGGCCCCCGCCTCCAGGCGGGTCATATCCAGGAGGTTGCCGACGAAACGGTTCAGGCGCCCGGCCTCCTCGGCCGCTGTCTCCAGAAGCTCCCGGGTCTTCGCCGGGTTCAAGCGCTCTCCTTCTTCGAGCACCGCACTCAGTACACCGGTGATGGCGGCCAGCGGGGTGCGCAGATCGTGGGAGATGGAGTTGAGCAGCGCCCGCTCCAGGCTTTCCCGTGCCTGGTGGATCTCGGCCTGCTGTGCCTGCCGCGACAGGCGCACCCGTTCCAGTGCCATGGAGATCTGCGTCGCATAGGCGTCAACCAGGTGCCTGATCTGGTCCGTCTCCGGTTCGTGGACCCCTTCCAGCTCTATGCAGAGGACTCCCAGCGTCTGAGCCAGCGCCTTGAGCGGGATGAAGATAAAAGAGGAGGAGGCGTAGGAATCGGTGCCGCGTCCCGCCAGGCGCCTGCTGCGGTAACTCCAGAGGGCGATCTCGCGGTCCCCCGGGGAAAGGGCGAGCCCCCTGCTTGAAGCGGCCACCTCCAGCCGATCCTCCTCTGGGAGGAAGACGGCGAGTCGGGCGTGCAGACTTTCTTCGATGTTTTTCACCACAGTGGCAAGGAGTGCCGGCCGGTCGACCGCCGCGGCCAGGTCGCGGATCAGGTGGTACAGGCTTGCCGTGTGGAATTCGCGCAGCCGCAAGGCTTCCGCCCCCTCGCGCCCCCTCGCGACCAGGGAACTGATGACGACCCCCACGGTGAAAAGCGCCAGGAAGGTGATCAGGTATTCGGTGTCGGAGGTGCGCAGCGAAAAACGGGGGGGTACGAAGAAAAAGTCGAAAGCGAGCACCCCAAGGAAGGCGGCGAGGATGGCGGGCTTGAGCCCCAGGCGAACAGCCGCCAGCACCACGGCTAGAAGATAGGCCATCACCATGTTGATTGGGGAAAGGTAGGGGCGGACCTGTTCGCAAAGGACGGAGGTGGCGGCGACTAGGCCGCACGCCGCCAGATAATCCGAAAGGGTTGCCGCATGGAGGCCTTGGCGCCTAAGCATGGGGGTTGCGTTTGGTGCGATGATCGGTCATGGGACCACCTTATTCAAATGACCGGGTTAAGACAAGAGATTTCTAAGAAGAGGGCGGCCCCGCTTTCATGGCAGGTCTCATCAGTGCAAGAAGACGAAGCCTGCGCGGCCGCCTCACCTAGATGCTTACCCGGATCGGCAGGATGACGGTGGTGAGCCCGTCCCACTGCAGGCGGCGCTGGATGGCAAAGGCGGTCTCATTGTGCAGCATCCGATGATAGAACTTCTCCAGCCGGAAGGTGAGCTGGCCGGTGAAGACGGTTGAGTGCGGGAACTCCTCGCCCAGTTCCTTGCAGATCTCGACGACGCTCTCGACGACGTCGGTTGCCACGGCCAACCGGCAGTCGGCGGCAAAACCGAGGCGGCTGGCGAGGTCGACGTACTTCTCCAGTCCCGCCTTGGCCGAGGCCTCCAGCGCCTCCAGCTCCTCCGCCCCCTTGAAGCTTCCGGAATCTATGACCGCGACCGAGACGAAGATCACGTTCTTGTAGGTCTTCGGGAAGGTGGTGACGATGGAGAGCAGCGTGTGCACCCCGAAGCCGCTGTAGCCGGATACCAGCTGGATGGCGGTGGTGTCCGCCCGACGGGGCGCCGCGGTGTTGACCGGTCCGCTGGTCGGGAAATCAAGCAGAGCCTCGTCGAGCTGCGCCATTCCCTTCCTGACCGAGACGTAGTGCCCCTTGATCAGATAGCAGCAGCCGATGACCAGCGAGGTGATCAGCAGGGTGAGCCACCCCCCCTCGGTGAACTTCTCGAAGATGGTGATCAGGAGGATGGTGGCGCACAGGATGAGGCCGACGAGGTGGACCGAGAGGTGCCGGATCCATTGCGGATCTTCGTGGCGGCGCTGGATGTAGAAGCGGGACATGCCGAGCTGGGAGAGTGAAAAGGTCAGAAAGACATTGATGGAGTACATGACCACCAGGGCCGAGACGCTTCCCTTGGTGTAGACGAGTAGGGCTATGGCCGCGCCCCCCATCAGCACGATGCCGTTACGCATGGTGAGCCGGACCGATAGGGCCGCGAAGCGGTGCGGGAACCAGGAGTCGACCGCCATGTTGCTCATGACGCGCGGCCCATCAACGAAACCCGTCTGGGCTGCCAGCAGCAGCAGTGCCCCTTCCGAAAAGATGGTGACGAAGGCGATGGTGCTCCCCATCGGCCAGTGGGCGAACAGCCCGTCGGCCAGGACCGCGTTGAGCGTTTTTCCCTCCACCGGCTTGACCCCCATGAGGGAGTAGCAAAGGAAC
>DATCHY010000375.1:0-3549 GCA_036508065.1 Geomonas sp.
CGAAGAGCATCGAGAGCTATTACCAGGAGACCGGCCGCGCCGGGCGTGACGGCCTTCCGGCAGATGCGCTGCTGCTCTTTGGCTACGGCGATATAGCGATCTCAAGGGGGCTGATCGAAAACGGCGGCAACGCGGAGCAGAACCGGATCGAACTGCATAAGCTGAACTGCATGGCCGGGTTTGCCGAATCTCAGACCTGCCGCCGCCGCGTGCTGCTCGGTTATTTCGGGGACCGCCTGGAGAAGGACTGCGGCAACTGCGACATCTGCGAGAGCCCGCCAGAGCGCTTCGATGCCACGGAAGATGCGCGCAAGGCGCTCTCCTGCGTGTACCGGGTCGGGCAGCGCTTCGGCATGATGCATGTCATCGACGTGCTGCGCGGCTCCCAGAACCAGCGGATGCTGGAGCTTAAGCACGACAAGCTTTCCACCTTCGGCATCGGCAAGGAACACTCGCAGGATGCCTGGGGCGGCCTGATACGCCAGCTGGTGCACCTTGGGTACCTGGAGCAGGATCTGGCCGCCTTTTCCGTGCTGAAGCTGACCGAGCGGGCCCGTCCCCTTCTCAAGGGCGAGGAGCGGCTGGAGCTTGCCAGGCCGCGTGACACGCGGGTGGTCGAGAAGAAGTCCGCAGCGAAGAAGCCGTCCTACGACGGCGTGCTGTTCCAGGAACTGAGGGCCCTCAGGAAGGAGATCGCCGACGAGCAGCAGGTGCCGCCTTTCGTGGTCTTTGCCGACGCGACTCTGGCGGAGATGGCGGCACAGATGCCGAAGGACAAGTGGGAAATGCTGAAGGTAACCGGTGTGGGGCAGCATAAGCTGGCGCGCTACGGCGACGCCTTCCTGCGGGTCATCCGGGAGCATAAAGGGTAAGGAAAGCAGAAGTAGTCTGAAGGGCTGTAAATTCATCGATAAGGTCGGAGACGCATGCAATGCGTCTCCGACCCATCGGGATGATAGCTGTTGTTCGTAGAGACGCATTGCATGCGTCTCTCAACTGTTGTGCGACCCGGAGTGGGGGTGCTCCCTACCGCTACCTGATCACCTCAAGCGAATAGCCGCTGCCTGAGAGGTGGCGGATGACATCCTGGATATGCTCGGCCCCCCTGGTCTCCAGTTCCACGAGCACCTCGGTCTTGCCGATCGGCAGCGACTTGGAGCGGCGGTCATGGGTGATGATGGAGATGTTGGCCCGGGTCTCGGCGATCTCCGCGGCGAGCCTCGCCAGCGCGCCCGGGACGTCGTCGAGTTCAACCTTCAGCTTCAGGTAGCGGCCGGCCGCCAACAGCCCCCGTTCCACCACCACGGCGATGGTCTTGACATCGATATTCCCCCCCGAAAGAAGCACCACTGTCTTGCCGGAGAGCCGCTTCACCCTGCCGTTCAGAAGGGCCGCCAGCCCGACTGCACCAGCCCCCTCCACCATCAGCTTGTTGCGCTCCAGAAGCGACACGATCGCCTGGGCGATCTCTTCCTCCTCCACCAGCACGACCTCGTCGACCAGTTCCCGCACTACCGGAAAGGTGAGACTGCCGACCGTCTTCACGGCGATGCCGTCGGCGAGGCTCGCCCGGATCGGGACCGTAAGGATCTCGCCTTTCTGGAGCGATTGCTGCATGGACGGGGCGGCGGCCGACTCGACGCCGATGATCCGCACCCGCGGGTGGGTTTCCTTGATGGCCCGGGCGATCCCGGCTATGAGCCCTCCGCCGCCGATCGGGACCAGGATGTTGGCAAGGTCGGGAAGATCCTCCAGCAGCTCAAGGCCGATGGTCCCCTGGCCCGCCATGACCTGCGGGTCGTTGAAGGGGTGCACGAACAGCGCGCCGCTCGCCTCGGCCTCATGCAGCGCCGCCGCGCAGGCCTCGTCGAAGTTCTTCCCCACGAGAACGACAGTCGCGCCGTAGTCGCGGGTGGCGAAGACCTTCTGGGGCGGCGTGCTCTCCGGCATGTAGACCGTCGCCTTTACCCCGAGCAGGTCGGCCGAGAAGGCGACCCCCTGGGCGTGGTTTCCGGCGGAGGCGGTGATCACGCCGCCGGCAAGCGCTTCGCGGGGCTGGGAGGTCATGAAATTGAGGGCGCCGCGGATCTTGAAGGCGCCGGTGCGCTGCAGGTTTTCGCATTTGAAGTAAAGGGGCAGACCGAGCCGCTCGCTGAAGTGCTGGGCGTGGATCAGTTCCGTGCGACGCACCCGTTTTTTAAGCCTTTGGGCCGCGTCCAGGATCAGGTTGTAGTCGAGCATTAGTTACCGTCCGGAAGGATTAGTGTTTGTGGTCATGAGGCTCGCCGGAGCAGCCGTCGTGCGGGTGCCGGTGGGGTAGCGGATGCGGGTGAGCGTGAGACGCGGCGCGCGGCCGGTGGCGGAACTGCTTGGCCGCGTTGTCAGTCTCGGTGCAGCGTACGCTTTCCAGCTGCAGGGTCGTGT
The DNA here is from genome assembly GCA_036508065.1 of Geomonas sp. GTDB lineage: Bacteria > Desulfobacterota > Desulfuromonadia > Geobacterales > Geobacteraceae > Geomonas. The sequence continues at coordinate 2,425 of DATCHY010000375.1, forward strand.
GGGAGATATGGAAGCGCTCGAACAGGCGCTCCTCGATCTTTCTCAGCATGCCTGCATGCTCGCCCAGGAAGCTCGCGGGGACCACCACGTGCCCGGAGAGCGCGTTGATGTGGGAGCAGATGGTCCAGATATTCAGGTGGTGCACCTCCTGCACCCCTTCAACCTCGCGGATGGCGGCTGCCACCTCTTCGATGTCCAGCCCGCGCGGCACGCCTTCGAGGAGGATGTGCAGGGATTCCCGTATCACACGCCAGGAGCCCCAGAAGATCACGAAACCGATCCCGATCGAGATGAGCGCGTCGAGCAGGTACCAGTCGGTGAAGTACATGATGATGCCGCCGACGATGACGCCGACGGAGGCGGCCGCATCCCCGATCACGTGGAGGAAGGCGCTGTGCACGTTCAGGTCGTCGTGCGAGTGTGCGTGCAGGGCGCCCGCGGCGAACAGGTTCATGGCGAGGCCGACCGCGGCTATCAGCAGCATCGGGAGGCTCTTTACCACCTCGGGATGATTGATCCTGCCCACGGCCTCGTAGCAGATGATCCCCGCGATCAGGAAGACGGTGCTGCCGTTTACGAAGGAGGCGAACACCTCGGTCCTGTGCCAGCCGAAGGTGCGGGTGTTACTAACCGGGTAGGAGGAGAGCTTGATAGCGGCGAGCGAGAGGAGCAGCGCGAAGAGGTCGAGAAATACATGGGCCGCATCAGAGAGCAGGGCCAGGGAGTTGGTCCAGAGCCCGCCCGCGAGTTCGGCAACCAGGGTCGCCGCCGTGAGGAAGATGGCAAACTTGAAACGTCCTGCTATGCTCTGGTCCAAACGGGTCTCGGCGTGCATGATGTACCCCGGCAGGAGGGGGGCGAAGCCCCCTCCTGGCTCACGGTTTTTAGAAGCTGAGAGCAGCCTTCAACGAGTAGATCGGTCGTACCTCGTACTCCGCCTCGGCGGTGATGCCGAAAAGCGGCAGCGGGGAAATCTTGATTCCCGCGAAGACGCGCGGCTGCCAGATGCTTTCTGTGCTAAGCCCAGACGATGCCTGGAGATTTCCTTTGGCCTTGCTGTTGACCCAGAGCGCACCCGCTCCCGCGTACGGGGTGAGGAAGAGGATTCCCTTGCTGATGGATGCG
>DATCHY010000376.1:0-6350 GCA_036508065.1 Geomonas sp.
GCAAGGATTCCGAGAAGGTGAAAAATTTCATCAGGAATGCCAAGAACGGAGTATGTTAACGACTCAACGACTTAACGGCTCAAAGATCTGCTCATGCAGCACACGGAACGCCATAAGTGAATAGCGAACCATATACCCAAAAGGAGTGGCAATGAAGATTATCGTAACCGATGAGGTGGCTCAGGAAGGTCTGGCTCTTTTGCAGCACGACCCGCGCGTGCAGCTCGACATAAAGCTGGGACTGAAGAAGGAAGAGCTCTACTCGATCATTGGTGATTACGACGTTATCATCACCAGAAGCGGCACCACCGTTGACAAGCCTCTGCTCGACGCCGCGAAAAACCTGAAGATGGTGGCGCGGGCCGGCGTCGGCGTGGACAACGTCGATGTGGATTACGCCAGCGCCAAAGGCGTGATAGTGGTGAACGCACCGTTCGGCAACACGAACAGTGCCGCCGAGCACGCCATGGCACTGCTCCTCTCCTTCTGCCGCAACATCCCCAAGGCGAATGCATCTCTCAAAAGCGGCGCCTGGAAACGCGCACCCTTCACCGGTTACGAGCTGAAGGGGAGGACCGCAGGGGTGATCGGGCTGGGCAAGGTCGGCGGCCGCGTGGCAACGCGCCTCAAGGCTTTCGAGTGCGAGGTGCTCGCCTGCGACCCGTACATCGCCGAAAAAAGGGCTCACGACCTCGGCGTCAAATTGGTGCCGCTGGCGGAACTGATCCGCAGCTGCGACATCATCACCGTCCACACGCCGCTCACCGACGAGACCCGCAACATGATCGGCAAGCAGGAACTCGCCGCCATGAAGCAGGGGGTGATCCTCATCAACGCCGCGCGCGGCGGGATCATCAACGAGGAGGCGATGCTGGAGGCGCTCGACTCGGGCCGCGTGACTGGCGCGGGATTCGACGTCTGGAGCCAGGAGCCGCCCGACACCGAGATCCTCAAGAAGCTGATCGCCCACGACAAGCTGGTCGTCACGCCGCACCTGGGCGCCAACACCTTCGAGGCGCAGGTGAACGTGGCCATCGACGTCTCGCGCGAGATCATCCACTTCCTGGATGAGCAGCCGATCGAAAACGCCATCAATATCCCGAGGTTCGACGCCGCGCTTATGGGGCAGATGCGCCCCTACCTGAACCTGATGAACGTCCTTTCCGACTTCATCATCCAGCTGGTCGATACCAACCTGAACAAGATCACCTTCTCCTACACGGGGAACATCGCCCAGAACGACTGCACGCCGATTACGGTCCTCGGCCTCGCCGCCCTGCTGAACCGGCGGGTGGAGCAGGACGTGAACATGGTGAACGCGCAGCTCGTGGCGGACAGCATGGGGATCATCGTCGAGGAGGTTAAGTCCAGCCAGTCCGAGGCGTTCTCCAACATGATAACCATCTCCATCGAGGGGCCGGGCGAAAAGCGGCTCATCTCAGGGGTGCTCTTCGAAGGTGTGCCGCGCATCGTCAAGCTGCGTGATTACCAGATGGACTTCAGGCCGGAGGAGCACATGCTGCTGCTTGCCTACGGCGACCGTCCCGGCATCATCGGGAAGATCGGCACCATCCTCGGGGAACACGAGATAAACATCGCCTCCATGAATCTGGGGCGGCGTGAGAAAAAGGGAGAGGCGATGGTCATCATCTCGCTCGACTCCGCAGTTCCGCCGGATGTACTGGAGCAGGTAAGGATCGCCACCGAGGCGACCTTCATCAAGCCGCTCTACCTGGTCACAGCAAAGTAGCAAAGTCGTGTGACGTGTGATTTTTATTCGGCACGCATCGCAGCTGAAAGCAGCAATAAGTAAGGCCCCGGCATCTAAAGGAGTGATTGGTATAATCACAGCCTTGGAAGCCGGGGCCTTTTTGCACAAGTTGAGTAATCCTGGGAAGGTCTGCAACTTTCTGTGTGATGATCACACGTCACACATCACGCCTTCAGGTTATCAGGAGAGCCGTCTGCCGCCGCACGCCTTCAGCCGGGCGTGGGCCTCGCGCAGCGTCTGTTCGGTGGTCTCCCAGCTGATGCAGCTGTCGGTGATCGAGACGCCGTAGGCGAGCGTTGAGAGGTCCTTCATCGACTGGTTCCCGCCTTTCAGGTAGCTCTCGATCATGACGCCGGAGATGGAGCGGTTCCCCGCCTCGATCTGTTCCACCACGCTCTGCATGACCTGCGGCTGGCGCTCGTAGTTCTTCTCGGAGTTGCCGTGGCTGCAGTCCACCATGACGGTCGGGGTAAGCCCGGCCTTGGTGAGCATCTCCTCCGCCTTGGCGATGTCCGCCGGGGAGTAGTTCGGCTTGGAGCCTCCGCGCAGCACCATGTGCACGTCGGGGTTCCCGCTGGTGTGGACGATGGAGGTGAGCCCGTCCCGGTTCACGCCGAGAAAGCAGTGGGAGTGCAGCGCCGCCTTCATGGCGTCTATGGCGATCTGGAGGTTGCCGTCGGTGCCGTTTTTGAAGCCTATCGGGAAGGAGAGCCCGCTCGCGAGCTCCCGGTGGGTCTGCGATTCCGTGGTCCTCGCCCCGATCGCACCCCAAGAGAGGAGGTCTGCCAGGTATTCGGGAGAGATCGGGTCGAGCATCTCGGTTGCCACCGGCAGGCCCAGATCGGTCACCTTGCACAAAAGCCCGCGGGCGATGCCGAGCCCTTTGGAGATCAGGTGGCTGCCGTTCATGTCGGGGTCGTTGATGAGACCCTTCCAGCCCACGGTCGTGCGCGGCTTTTCGAAGTAGACCCGCATGATGAGGAGCAACTCCTCGGAGACTTCCCTGGAAAGCGCGGCCAGGCGCTCGGCATACTCCAGCGCACCTTTGGGGTCGTGGATGGAGCAGGGACCGACGACCACCATGAGTCTTCTGTCCTCCCCCCTCAGGATCCTGTTGATCGCTGCACGGCTACTGCTCACGCAGGCGCCCGACTCGGTGGAAAGGGGGAACACCTGCCGCAGGTCGGAAGGTGCAATGATCGGGGTGATGCTCTTGATCTTCAGATTGTTGGTCTTTATCATCGGATGCTCCCTCGGCCAGCGCTTTTTTAATGTGTTGTAATTTAGCGCGTTTCTCATCCGGTGTCAAAAAAAAATGCCCTGCAGGCTTTTAATTTTGAACGGAGCATATTTTTGTATGACCTGGATAATCAGGGGCTGGCCTAATCCCTGGCTAGCCCTCGGGTGAAAACGAGGCGCCGATGGTTTCCAGGGTGGCAAGCGTCGCCCCGGCGCCGCGCATCTCCTGTATCGCGGCCTCGCCGTCCCCCGGTTTCAGCTCGACCGCACGGATGGCATCGGCCAGGAGCGTGACCGAAAACCCCTCCCGCAATCCCTCGAGCACACTTTCCTTCACGCAGTAGTCGGTGGCAAGCCCGCCCACGTAAAGCCGGTCGGTCGCCATGTGGCGCAGCAGCATCGGGAGGGGGGTGCCATTCTCCGTCACCCCCTGCAGCGCCGAATATCCTTCATCCCAGCGCGTCATTCCCTTGGAGATGACGATGGTCCCCTCCGGCAGCAGGAGTTTCGGGTGGAACTGCGCGCCACTGCTCCCCTGCACGCAGTGCGCGGGCCAGGTCCCCCCGTGCTCCCGGAAATGCTCGCTGAACGGCGGGTGCCAGTCTCTGGAGGCGAAGATCGGGGAGCCCCTCTTCCAGAACAACGAGATGTACCGGTTCAGCACGGGAACCACTGCGTCTCCGTCCCTAACGGCAAGGGCGCCGCCCGGGCAGAAGTCGAGCTGCACATCGACGACAAGTAGGGCCGCTCTGCGATGCATAACCGCCTCCTGCGCTGCAAGGCCTCCGGGCCTCACGCCCCGCGCCTTGTTTGGAATCTATCCTTCACCTCGGCAATCAGCTTCAGCCTCAGCTCGTTCAGGCCGGCGCTGATGGAGACCTTGTAGACGTGCGGGTTGATGAGCCTTTGGCACCCCTCGGGAAGCTGGCTCAGCTCCCACGCACTGCGGTCAGCCGCCATATCGAGGGTAGCAGCCGGGGCGCACCTCTTGCCACCCTCCATGACGCGGCTGCGCAGCTCGACGAAGCGCGCCCGGTCCGGGATGCGTACCTGCTGCAGCGGGTTGGCCGGATCGTAAACCACGGCACCCGGGGAGATCTCCTCGCCGTCTAGGCTGATGACGTCCTGGATGAAGGAGCCGTCCGGGTTGACCGCGCGCAGCACTCTCTTCTTGTCCGGAAGGGTAGCCTTCGAGACGTCGCTGGTGAGCTTCAGCTTCGGCTGGGTGTCGACCCGGACCAGTTTGTACACGCCCCCGAGCGCGCCGCCCCCTTCTCCGGCGCAGGTGGCGAGCCTGGTTCCGACGCCGTAGATATCGACCCGGCCCCCCTCCTCGCGTATCGACTCGATGACGTGCTCGTCCAGCTCGTTCGAGGCGACGATCTTCACCCCGGCAAAGCCCGCTGCGTCGAAGGCGGCGCGAGCCTCTCGGGAAAGGTAGGCGAGGTCGCCCGAGTCCAGGCGCACCCCGTACAGCTCGTGCCCGCGGGCTCTCAGCTCCGCTGCGACGACCAGCGCGTTGGGGAGGCCGCTTTCCAGGGTGTCGTAGGTGTCGATAAGCAGGATGCAGCCGTCGGGAAAGCTCTCCGCGTAGCGGCGAAAGGCGGTCAGCTCGTCCGGGAAGGCCATGATCCAGCTGTGGGCATGGGTCCCCCTGACCGGTATGCCGAAGGTCTTTCCGGCCAGTACGTTGCTCGTGCTGCGCACCCCCCCGATGTAGGCTGCCCGCGCCACGGAGAGCCCGCCGTCCGGGCCGTGCGCTCGGCGCAGGCCGAACTCCAGCACCGAGGCGCCTCCTGCCGCACGGTTGATGCGCGCCCCCTTGGTCGCCACCAGGGTCTGGAAGTTGATGATGTTGAGCAGCGCCGTCTCCACGAACTGCGCCTCGGCAAGCCCCCCCTCGACGGTAAGGAGCGGCTCGCGGGCGAACACCACCGATCCCTCGGCTGGCGCGGTTACGCTCCCCTTGAAGCGGAACCCCTCGAGGTAGGAGAGAAAGCCCGGCCGGAACAGCTTGAGCCCGTCAAGATAGCTCAGCTCCTCCTCGCTGAAGGCGAGCCCCTCCAGGTAGCAAAGGGCAGTCTCCAAACCCGCGAACACCGCGTAGCCCCCCTTGAACGGGTTGTGGCGGAAGAAGAGGTCGAAGACCGAGGGGGTCTCCTGCATCCCCTGCTCCAGGTATCCCGCAAGCATGGTCAGTTCGTACAGGTCGGTGAGAAGCGGCGAATAGCGCATGATGGTCTTCCGCTAGTTGTCAGCTACGCCCTGGTAGATGGCCTGGAGCAGTTTGCCGGCCAGGGCAGGATCCACTATCTTGAGCGAGAGGTACTCCGCCTGGGCCTTGCCGGGGTCGTTGAGGAGCAGGTAGGCAAGTCCCCGCTTGTAGTGCGCGTTGGGGTCGTCGGGCCAGAGCACGATGAGCGCGGTGTAGGCCTCGACCGCATCCCGGTAGCGCCCAGCCTTGAAACAGACCTCGGCGAGATTGGCGAAACCGAGGGCAAGATTTGGGTCGAGGCGGACCGCCTTTCTGAGGGCGTCGATCGCACTGCCGTAATCGCCAGAAAGCGCCTGGGAGGTGCCGAGGTTCAGCCAGGCGAGGGCGTTGCCCGGCTCGATCGAGATGCTCCGTGAGAACGCCACAACCGCCTCCCGGTAGTTTCCTGCGCCGTTCAGGGTGAGACCCGCCTGGAACCAGTCCTCCGCGTCCAGGTATTCCTCCTGGTCCAGCGGGACCTGCACGGTTCTCGGCTCGAGCACGCCGGTCGAAAGTCCTGCTACGAGCAGCAACATGAAATACCTGCCGGTGGGATGCCTCATGCGGTTCGCCTCGATGGATGGTTAACTTTAACATATTAGGAAAATTTTACTATTTGTGCCTGGCGGAGTTTTTGCTGGCACGGCAGAGCGGATTCTGGTAGATAGAGACCTGGCGGCAGTGGTCCGATCCAGAAACGCCGCCGGGGGAGGATTACATCTTGGAACATCTGTTAATCGTTGGTTGCGGGTCGATCGGGCGGCGCATAGCCCCGCTGGCCCAGGGGGAGGGGATGAGCGTCTGCACCCTCAACAGGGGGGCAGACGGTCCCGAGGGGACACGTCATTTTACCGTGAACCTGGACGACGACGCCACCCTGAAGGGGCTCCCCACCCGGGGAGCCGGCGTCATCTACCTGGCACCCCCGCCGGGGGGAGGGGTCGAGGAGACCCGACTGCGGCGCTTTTGTGCCTCGATCCCTGTCGGGGAGGAACCCGGGAAGGTGGTCTACCTCAGCACCAGCGCGGTGTACGGGGACTGCCCTGGGGAAGTGGTGACCGAGGAGTCACCGGCCATCCCGCAGAC
>DATCHY010000377.1:0-4016 GCA_036508065.1 Geomonas sp.
GTTCTACCGCTACGGCAATTTCGTCGCCATCGACGACGACTTTCTCTATGCGATCTACTCGGAGCGGCTTTTCTCCCATGAGCAAACCGCCGGCCTGATCGGGCTCACCTACCGCATCAACCTGGCCGGCATGATCTTCGCGTCCGACGTGATGACCAACAGCGGTTATGTCGTGCCGAAGAACCGGGTGCTGCGCAGCACCGATTCGCTTTCCGATTATTTTCTGGTCTCCACCCACCTGAGCTTCTTTGACTATTTCAACGAGTACTTCTATCCCTACTTCCAGAAGCGGCGGCCGGACCTCACCAAGGAGGCGTTCATCGAGTCTCAGAGCCTGAGAAGCATCGAGGGATACCTGAAATCGTCCGTCAAGTTCAGCGCCATGGCGAACGAAAACGATTTCATCGTGAGCAAGGGGGAGATCGACTACCTGCGTCAGCTCTTCGGCGAGCGTGCCAAGATCTACCCGCGGGGCGGCCACCTGGGGAACCTCGAATACAAAGAAAACATGGCCTACATGGTCGATTTCTTCAAAGAATAAGGAGCGCGGCCATGATGACCGTTACCAGATACCACGCCTGCCGAATGATCCCTGCCCTGACGCTGATGCTTTCCCTCCCCGGCTGCGCCGCGACCAGGGCGAATACAGCCGAGGAGCGACCCATGCACTCGATCAACGAGTTCAGGGATCAGCGCTTCGCCGACGTGGCGGACCCTTGGGAAGGGTTCAACCGGAGCATGTACCGGTTCAACTTCTACTTCGACAAGTACGTCTTCCTCCCCGTGGTGACCGGCTACGAGTTCGTCACGCCCGGCTTCGTCCAGCAGCGCATTTCCGGCTTTTACAACAACCTGAACGAGGTCCGGAACCTCACCAACAGCATGTTCCAGCTCAAGGGGGTGGAGTCCGCAACGACGCTGGGCCGTTTCCTGACCAACAGTACCCTGGGGCTGGGAGGCATGTTCGATCCGGCCACCAAGTTCGGCCTGGCACGGCACGACCAGGATTTCGGCAAGACCCTCGGCTACTGGGGAGCGAGCTCCGGGCCCTACCTGGTGCTGCCGATCTTCGGCCCCTCGTCCCTGCGCGACACGGGCGGTCTTGCCGTGGACTATGGCATCAGTTACGGGATCTACACCGCGGTCGATCCGTTCCCAAACTCCAGCAACGGCCTCGCCATCAGCGCGGGGATATCGACCCTGGGCACCGTCGACGCACGGCATCAGCAGAGCTTCCGCTACTATGAGAGCGGCTACCCCTTCGAGTACTACATGGTCCGCTTCCTCTATCACGAGAAGCGGGAAATCGAGACCGGGAAGGCTCCGGTCGAGTGATACAGCCGAGAAGACCGCGGCAGAAGTACCCGCCGCCTCTCGAAGGAGCAGCAATGCAGACACTGATCGATCTCTTCAATACCTTCCCCGCACTGGGTGATAAAACCGCCTTTGTGAACCGCACCGGAGCACGGCGGCTGGTGGTCTCTTACCGGCAATTCCACCATCTTGCACTGAAGATGGCAAACCTCCTGGCGCAAAGCGGGGTGGCACCGGGGGACCGGGTTCTCATCTGGGGACCCAACTCATCCTGGTGGGCAGTCGCTTACTGGGGCATCATCATCCGTGGCGCGGTCGCCGTCCCGGTCGACTTCATGTCAGATCTCGCGCGCGCCGACGCCATCCGCGGCCGCACCCAGGCGCAGGTCGTCCTGCAAAGCCGGTTCAAGTCCGAGCGGATGACCGCAGCCACCTCGCTGCTGCTGGAAGACCTGCAGTTCCTGCTCGAAGACGTCGCGCCGGCCGGCGAGCCGGCACCCTGCGGCCCCGAGGATACGGCGCAACTCATCTATACCTCGGGCACCACCGGCAATCCGAAGGGGGTGATCCTTACCCACCGGAACCTGGTCGCCAACATGACCCAGATAAACCGGCAGGTACCGATCATCACCCGCGAATTCAGCTTCCTCTCCCTGCTCCCGCTTTCGCACATGTTCGAGCAGATGGGCGGATTCTTCACCCCGCTCTACCGCGGCGCGGCGGTCGTGTATCTGGGCACCCTCAAGCCCTCAGCCATCATGGAAGCGCTGGAGGAGGAGGATATTCACGTCATCATGTCGGTCCCCCGCCTCATGCAACTCCTTAAAACGACGGTCGAACGCGAACTTGAGGGAAAGCATCTCTCCGGGGTGGTCCGGGGGGTGACGCAGCTCGCAGCGAGGCTTCCCAAAGCGGCGCGCCGGCTCCTCTTCTATCCGGTTCAGAGCAAGTTCGGCCGCAATTTCACCGTCTTTGTCTCGGGTGGCGCCCCTCTGGAACCGGAGGTTTTCAACTTCTGGAGCAGCATGGGGTTCACGGTGCTGGAAGGGTACGGTCTCACCGAGACCTCGCCCGTGCTCTGCGTCAACACCATGGAGCGCCAGGTGGCTGGTTCGGTCGGCCCGCCGCTTCCCGGGGTCGAGCTGAAGATCGAGGATAAGGAGGTCCTGGCCCGCGGGGACAACGTGTTTCCGGGCTACTACCAGAACGAGCAGGCAAGCCGCGACGCCTTCACGCAGGACGGCTGGTTTCGGACCGGCGACCTCGGGGAGATCGGGCCGGACGGCTGGCTGGTCATCAAGGGGCGGGAGAAGGAGCTGATCGTCACCGGTTCGGGGGTGAACGTGTATCCTGACGAACTGGAAGCGGTGCTGAACAGGATCGCCGGGGTGAAGGAGTCGTGCGTCATCGGGCTGGCACGGGACGCAGGGGAAGAGGTGCACGCGGTGCTGCTCCTGGACGGCGGCGGCATAGCGCCCGAGGATATTATCGGCCAGGCCAACGAGAGCCTGGACGCGCTGCAGCGCATTACCGGCTACACCCTTTGGTCCGAGCCGGAATTTCCCAAGACCACGACGCTCAAGATCAAGAAGTTCGCGGTCAAGGAGGCGATTAAAAACAGGCCGGAGGGAGGCGAGGCAACCGTCACCCGCGACACCCTGCTCAAGCTGCTCGCCAAGGTGACCGGTACCAGCGCCGCTCAGATCCGCGAGGAGTCCCTGCTGGTTGCCGATCTGGGGCTTAGCTCCATCGATCGGCTGGAGCTGGTCAATTTCCTGGAACAGGAATACCGCCTCGATATCGAGGACGCCCAGATCGGGCCGCAGACGCGCGTATCGGACCTGCGCCAGATCATCGCGAAACGGGAAAAGCTCTCCCGTCGCGACCATTTCCGGTTCTGGACCAATAACCGTTTTTTCACCGGGCTGCGCCGCGGCTGGGACACCGTATTCCACCGTCCCCTGTACCAAAACTTTGTCGATCTGGAGGTGCGGGGGACCGAAGAACTGGAAAACCTGGCAGGACCGGTTCTTTTCGTGGCCAATCATTTAAGCTACCTGGACCAGCCTTCCGTCATGTTCGCCCTGCCGCCGAGACTACGCTACCGCTGCGCCACCGCCGCCTGGGAGGAGTTCTTCTTCGGAGACTACCATGGGCTAGACCTGGTCTTGAGGCGCTTTAGCTACCAGTACGGCACCATGCTTTTCAACCTGTTTCCACTGCCCCAGTCACAGGGTTTCAGTGGCTCACTCAAATTCATGGGGAAGCTCGCCGATGCCGGAGTCAACATCCTGATCTTTCCCGAAGGTGGGCATTCCAGGGACGGACAGATGCACCCCTTCCAGCCGGGATTGGGCATCATGGTCAAGGAGTTGGGGATACCGGTGGTGCCGATAAAAATCAGCGGCACCGACCGGGTCCTGCCGCCGGGTGCGGGCTTTCCCAAACGGGGCCGGGTGACGGTGAGTTTTGGAAAACCGCTGCGGTTTCGCTACGAGGAGCCGGCGGAGATCGTCGAGAAGACGCGCCAGGCGGTGCAAAGGCTCTGACCAAAGCTAAAGCCATTTGCCACGGAGAAAATCTGAGGAAATATGAGAAAGCCAACGTCAAGGTTAAACCTGTAATACCAGTTGGACACCAGGCACTGGACTCGATTTGTACGTGCCTGCTCATTTTATCTTCAGGACAGCGTCGCGCAGGAT
>DATCHY010000378.1:0-3729 GCA_036508065.1 Geomonas sp.
GCCTCGGAGCCGCGGATCAGCCGCGTAGCCTCCAGCCCGTCCATGACCGGCATCTGCACGTCCATGAAGATGAGGTCATAGCTTCCCTGGCGCCACTTCTCGACGGCTTCCCGCCCGTTACCGGCACAGTCGATCAAATGATCGCCGGTCTTTTCTATCTGCTTGAGAGTGATAAGCTGGTTGATCGGCACGTCGTCGACGACGAGGATGCGCAGCCGCTGCACCTGCTTCATTTGGCCCGCGAAGGGATCTTCGGACGCGCTCTGGCCCGGCTTCGGCAGCCCGAGTACGGCGCTGAAGGTGAAGACGCTCCCCTCCCCCGGGCGGCTTTCGGCGAGAATCTCACCGCCCATCAGTTGCACCAGGCTCCTGCTGATGGGAAGCCCCAGGCCGGTCCCGCCGTACAGGCGCGTCGTGGAGCTGTCCGCCTGGGAAAACTTTTCGAAGATGGCGCCGATGGCGTGCGCCGCGATGCCGACCCCCGTGTCGGCTACGCTGAACCCGAGTGTCGCGCGTTCTTCGCAGAGCTCGTTCAGCCGGCACTCCACGACCACGCTCCCCCTTTCGGTGAATTTCAGGGCGTTACCCACCAGATTGGCAAGCACCTGCCCGAGCCGGACCGGGTCGCCCACCAGCACATCGGGGAGCCCGGCCCCGAGCCTCAGCTCAAGGACGACCCCCTTTCCCCTCCCCTGCAGCACAAACGGCAGCAGACTCTTTTCCAGGAAGCTGCGCAGCTCGAAGACAACCGACTCGAAGACGATCTTGCCCGCCTCGATCTTCGAAATGTCCAGGATCTCGTTGATGATGGTCAGCAGGTTCTCCGCGGAGCCCCCGAGGGACTCCATGTAGTGCCGCTGCTCGGGGGTGAGCCCGGTATCCATCATGAGGCTGGCGACCCCGATGATGCCGTTCATCGGCGTGCGGATCTCGTGGCTCATATTGGCCAGGAACTCGCTCTTGGCGGCGGTCGCCGCCTCCGCCAGGACCCGGGCGTCCTCCAGCTCCCGGGTGCGCTGCAGCACCTTCTCCTCGAGGGTCTGCATGTTGTCATGGAGCATCTCGTAGAGCTCCGAATTTTCCACCGCGTAGGCCGTGCTGATCAGGATGGTGCTCAGGGCGTTCAGCGTCGACACCTCGGTGCAGTTATGGCTGCCGGGGAGGATGCCGGCGAACATGCCGCGGATACGGGAATTCGTCGCCAGGACGTGCAGCACGAGGGTGCTTGTGCCGGAGATGGTCGGAACGATGACCGGATGGTTCTGATTGAGGGCCCAGGCGAAGGTCCCGTTCATGACCTTCGCCTGGATCTCACCTTGGATCTGTTCCCCGAGGGTCAGCGGCTCGCAGACCGTGAGCTGGAAGCTCGCGTCCTCCCCGACTCCGAACATGGCGAGGGTCTCGAATGGGATCAGCCTCCTTAACTGCTCGAACATCGCCCTGACGACGAAAGAGGGATCCTTCTGCCGGTAGATGTCCGACTGGAACGCGCTGCAGGCCGAGAGGACATCGAGGGTGCGCAGGTAATTGAGGTTGGTCTCCTCGAGGAAACTGACCCGTTCCTGCAAAAGCCGCAGCTGCCTGGCATCCTTCGCGCTAGGCATCGGAGTCGCTCCTGAACAGGGCCTGGACGGTCTCGTTGAACGTCGTGTCCACCTGCTGCACCAGCGTTGGCAGGTAATGGGTGGAGACGCGCAGCTGCTCCCAGGCGGAGTTGTCCAGCACCGGGACGTACAGCTCGCCGGAGTTGCCGATCTGCATGGCATGGGCGACGATGTCGGCCAGGTGGAGGATCGAGGCCTCGCGCGGGTACTGCGCCGCCCTCTGGCAGTTATGATGACGCTCCACCGGCTCCGACACGCTAGGAGGGATCTTCCAGCGCCGCAGCAGGTAGCCGCCGATGTCGGCGTGGTCGAAGCCGAACCTGGCGCGCTCGGCCCGGTGCAGCAGTTCGCCGGTGAGCCGGCACTGTTCGAGAAGCTCCAGGGAGGCATCGGGAGCCCTGATGTACAGGACCAGCCTTCCGACGTCGTGCAGGATGCCGGCGACGAAGAAGCGCTCCAGATTCGCCTCGCGCTGGCTGGTTGCCAGAAGCCTGGCGGCAAGCCCGGTTGCCAGGCTGTGGCGCCAGAACTGCTTCATGTTGACGAGATCCTCTGGGATCCCGGCGAAGACGTCCATGACGGAGAGCGCGAGCGCCAGGTCGCGCACCTGCAGCACGCCGATGATGGTCACCGCCTGGGTGATGGTCTCGATCTTGGAAAAGTACCCAAAGAGCGGGCTGTTCGACAGTTTCAGAATCCGGGCGGTGAGTCCCTGGTCTTCCGAGATGATCTTGGCGATATCCGCAATGGAACTGCGCGGGTGGTCGATCGCCTCGGAGAGTTGGGAGTAGAACATCGGCAGGGAATGGATGGTGGTGACGTCCTCGACCATCTGCTCGATCCCGATCCGGGGTTTACGCGGCATGAGCGGCCCTCCTTGCGATGCAGACACGGATCAGCTCGCGGATGGCCGGGTGCTCCAAATCGTTGTGCGCGAAGATACCAAGCAGCTCATCCGACGCCTGTGCGAGGATCTCCGGATCGATCACATCGCCCTGCGGCAGCGCGGCCGGCTCCGGTTCGCTATCGCCGGTAATCTCCAACTCCAGCACCCCCCACATGCGGAAGATGACAAAGTGCTTTTCCTCAAGCAGGACCCCTTCCGGCAGCAGCAGCCTGCCGCTGCGGTCGGTGACGTTCTTCTTCAGGACCATGCCGGGGGCAAGGTTATCGATGTGGACCAGTGCCACGAGTCTCTCCTTGACGGTAGCGGTGGCCCAGCCGAAGCGCCGCCCACCGTCTTTTCAGCGTTTGTCCTTTCCGTATCGGTTACATTAGACAGATTCTTTAGGACGTTTATTAAAAGAGCGCCTTTAGCGGCCAGTGTGGCGCTAACGGCCTTTTTGACACTCTTCCAGCCCCCTCGCCCTTTTGGGAGAGGGGCGGGCAGTTCTCAGAATCGGCCGCGCGAAAATCCTGGTAGGGATAGCTATGTGTGGCGGTAAGTTTTGGAAGGAGGCTCTGAGACAGGTGACTTTAGGGGGAGATGTTGGTTTCCACGGGGCAGAGGCAAATGGGGCGGGTCTGGGACCCGCCCCTGAGGGAATCGTTTGTGGGTGCGTCAGATCAGTAGTCGGACCGGCTTCTCCAGGATGTCCTTCAGCTCGGCAAGGAACTCCGCCGCATAGGCGCCGTCAACGATCCGGTGGTCGGCGGACAGGGTGAGCTTCATGACCCGCGCGCAGACCGGAACACCGGCGTGCGCAACGACTGCGTCGCCGACCGCCCCGACCGCGAGGACCGCCGCCTGCGAGGGGTAGATGATAGCGCTGAACTGGCTCACCCCGTACATGCCGAGATTGGAGACGGAAAAGGTGCCGCCGCTCATCTCCTGCTCGCTCAGAGCGCCGTTGCGGGCTCGCTCGACCAGTCGGCGGCCGGCTGTCGCTATCTCCTGCAGGGAGAGCTGCTGGCAGCCGGCGATGACCGGCACCAGCACGCCGTCCGGTACGCCGACCGCGACGCCGATGTTGATCTCCCCGTGAAGCTCGATGGCATTGGAGGCGAAGGAGGCGTTTAAACGCGGGAATTTCCGCAGTGACAGGGAAGCCCCCTTGACGATGAGATCATTCAGGGTCACCGGTCCGCCGCAATCCTTCAGCTGGCGACGGAGCGCTTCGGCCTC
>DATCHY010000379.1:0-5967 GCA_036508065.1 Geomonas sp.
CAATGCGGTGTACCCTTTTTAGTCCACTGGAATGACTCAGCCCACGGATTATCCACTTTCCGTAGCTTCCCCTATAGCTGGATCTACGGTAAAAGACCTCGTAATTTGCTCAGATTTCGGACAGTTAGGTAACGTAACGTATTGATTGAATATTTGAGCAATCCAGTGGAATGGCGGTCTGTTTTGTCCATATAATTCAGGTACTTGGAATGTTAAAAAGTTAGTGTAAACAGGCATTTGCGCAAAACAAGGGGTATTGTGCCGGCTGGCCCGGATAACCTGTCAAAATGCCTTGACAAAAATGCGGCTGGGATCAATAATTCGCAGGTTTTTCAAAGGAAACGTCACAAATCTAGCCTAAACGGGGGATTCATGAAGCTGCAAAGTGATTTTCTGGTGATTGGCAGCGGCATCGCGGGGCTCTCCTTCGCCCTGCAGGCGGCGGCGCACGGTACGGTTGCCGTGGTCACCAAACGTGGAATAGCGGAATCAGCCACCAACTACGCGCAGGGCGGCATCGCCAGCGTCTCCTCGGATGAGGACACCTTCGATGCCCACGTGCAGGACACCCTGGTCGCCGGGGCCGGCATCTGCCACGAGGACGTGGTCCGCATGGTGGTGGAGGAAGGGCCGCAGGTGATCGCGAACCTGATCCAGTGGGGGGTGCAGTTCACCAAGAACGGCGGCGGCTTCGATCTGACCCGCGAGGGGGGGCACAGCGCGCGCCGCATCCTGCACGCCGAGGACATCACCGGACGCGAGATCGAGCGCGCCCTGGTAGCGGCGGCCCTGGCCCACGACAACATCACCATCTACGAAAACCACATCGCCATCGACCTGGTGACCGAATCCAAGGCGCTCAAGAAAAGCGTGACCGAGAACCGCTGCCTGGGCGCCCACGTGCTCGACATCGAGGGGGGGGTGGTGAAGACCTTCGCCGCAAGGATCACCCTGCTCGCCTCGGGCGGCGCCGGGAAGGTCTACCTCTACACCTGCAACCCGGACGTGGCGACCGGCGACGGCGTCGCCATGGCCTACCGTGCCGGCGCGACGGTTGCCAACATGGAATTCATGCAGTTCCATCCGACCACCCTGTACCACCCGAGCGCACGCTCCTTCCTGATCTCCGAGGCGGTCCGGGGCGAGGGGGCCATCCTGCGCCGCCGCGACGGCACGGCGTTCATGGAGCGCTACCATCCCCTGAAGGATCTCGCCCCCCGCGACATCGTGGCGCGCGCCATCGACAACGAGATGAAGACCTACGGCGACGACTGCGTCTACCTCGATATCACCCACCGGGACGCCGAGTACATCACCTCGCGCTTTCCCAACATCTACCAGACCTGCCTGGAGTTCGGCCTCGATATGACGCGCGACATGATCCCGGTGGTCCCGGCCGCCCACTACCTGTGCGGCGGCGTGGCTGTGGACGGCAACGCCGAGACCGACCTGAAGCACCTCTATGCCATCGGTGAGGTCGCCTTCACCGGCCTGCACGGCGCCAACCGGCTCGCCAGCAACTCGCTTCTGGAAGCCGCGGTCTACGCCGGGCGCGCCTACCGTCACGCGGTCGAGATCCTGAAGCAGGGGGGGTTCTCCTGGCCGGCGATCCCCGAGTGGGACAGCGGCACCGCCACCAACTCGGACGAGATGGTGGTGGTCTCCCAGAACTGGGACGAGATCAGGCGCTTCATGTGGAACTACGTCGGCATCGTGCGCTCCGACAAGAGGCTGGAGCGCGCCATGCACCGGATCGACCTGATCCAGAGGGAGATCGAGGAGTACTACTGGAACTTCATCATCACCTCGGACCTGATCGAGCTGAGGAACATCGCCACGGTGGCCCAGCTCATCGTCTCCTGCGCCCAGAGCCGGAAGGAGTCGCGGGGGCTCAACTTCAACATCGATCACCCGGGGGTGGACGACGTCCACTGGAAGCGTGATACGTTCATCAAGAAGCAGTTCTGAGGGCGCCATGACCATCGATGACATCAGGGAGAACATAGACCGGCTCGACTCCGAGCTGCTCCGGATCTTCAACGAGCGCGCCTCGCTGGCGCTTCTGATCGGCGAACTCAAGAAGGGGCTCGACCTGCCGGTCTACGACCCGGCCCGGGAGAAGCGGATCTTCCTGAGGATGAGCGACGAGAACCAGGGGCCCCTCGACGACGCGGCCATCACCAGGCTGTTCGAGAGGGTGGTCGACGAATCGCGCCGGCTGGAGCGTATCATGACCCGCGGCGAACATTAAAAGGGAGGTAATTTCAGGTGCTGATAGTCATGCGCAAGGAGGCCGATGCAGAGGCCCAGGACGGCATAAAGGCATTTTTAATCGACCGAGGTTTCGACATCCACCAGTCGACCGGGGCAAACCGGGTCATCATCGGGGTGATCGGCGATACCGGGAGCCTCGCCGTGCCGGACATCGAGGGGTTCCCCGGGGTCCTGCAGGTGGTCAGGATCGCCAAGGAAGGGTAATGCGGCTAAACATCAACGGCTATCTGAGCGAATCCCTCAGGGGGGACGGCAAAAGCTTCGAGGAGAAGAGGGGCGCCTATCTTGCGGCCGCGCGGGAGTTCCTGGAACATTTCCGCGAGGAACTGAAGCGCGGGCACCGGGAGGGGGAGGACGGCACCTCCGTGGTGCAGGCCATCACCGCCATGACGGACGCCCTGGTGACCCGGCTCTTCGCGGCGCTCTCCGACGATCTCCAGATGAACGACAAGTCCGGGGAGCTGGCGCTCGTCGCCATCGGCGGCTACGGCCGGGGCGAGTTGAACCCCTATTCCGATCTCGACCTGATGTTCCTGTACAGCGGCAAGGATTCCAAGAGGGTCGAGGAGGTGGCCAACCGCCTGCTCTATTTCCTGTGGGATCTCCGACTCGACGTGGGCTACTCGGTCCGGACCCTATCCGACTGCGTCGAGATGGCGGGCGGGGACGTCACCGTGAAGACGGCGCTGCTCGACGCGCGGCTTTTGACCGGAAGCGAGCAGCTGTACCGGGAGCTGAGAAAGGTGATGGTGAGCCAGGTCCTCGCCAAGAGGAGCGATGCCTTCATCGCCGAGAAGCTGGAGGAGCTCAGGAAGAGACGCGAGAAATACGGCTCCAGCGTCTACATCCTGGAGCCGAACATCAAGGAGGGGGAGGGGTGCCTGCGCGACCTGCACACGGCGATGTGGGTGGCCAAGATCAAGTACAAGGTGGACGAGCCGCGCGAGCTGGTCATCAAGGGGGTGCTCTCGGAAGACGAACTGAAGATGTACGAGAGTTCCCTCAACTACCTCTGGCGCATCAGAAACGAGCTGCACTACCTCGCCGCCCGCAAGAACGACCAGCTCACCTTCGACGCCCAGACCTCCATAGCGCGCTTCTTCGGTTACGAGGACAGCGGCAAGACCCTGGCGGTCGAGCAGTTCATGCAGGACTTCTACCTGCACGCAAACAGCGTGGAGCACTTCAGCTCGCTGTTGATCACCAAGTGCAGCCAGCGGGAGGAGGGGGCGCGCAAGATCCTCGGCTACTTCACGCGCCGGCCCGTGGGCGAAGGGTTCTACGTGACGAAGGGGGAGCTCGTGGTCCCGGACGAGAGCGTCATCGACAAGGACCCGGTACGGCTGATCCGGATCTTCGAGTATGCCCAGAAGCAGGGGGTCGCGCTCGGGATCGGCACCAAGGGTCTGATCCGGGAAAAGCTCGACCTGGTGAACGACAAGTTCCGGCGCTCCAAGGAGGCGAACGCCTCCTTCTTCAACATCCTGCAGTCCGAGAAGGGGGTGGCGCAGACCCTGCAGACGATGCACCACCTCGGGTTCCTGAACCGGTTCATCCCCGAGTTCGAGCGGATCTACTGCAAGGTGCAGCACGACGTCTACCACATCTACACAGTCGACACCCACACACTGTTCGCGGTGGAAGAGATCGGCAAGCTGTGGCGCGGCGAGCACCGCGACACCCTGCCGCTTTTGACCGAGCTCGCCCTCGGGGTGGACAAGCGCTGGCTGCTGCTGCTGGCGGTGCTCCTGCACGACGTCGGCAAGGGCGCCGGGGGCGGCCACGCCGAGGTGGGCGCCGAGCTCTCCCGCACGGTGGCGCGCCGCATGGGGCTCAGCAAGGAGGACGGCGAAAGGCTCCAGTTCCTGGTCAGGCAGCACCTGCTCCTGGCCCATATCGCCCAGCGCCGCGACCTGCACGACGAGCGGATGATCATCCAGTTCGCCCGCCAGATGGAGAAGAGCGAGAACCTGAAGATGCTCTACCTGCTCACCTACGCCGACATCAAGGCGGTGGGTCCCGATGTCTGGACCGAGTGGAAGGCGCTCCTCTTGCAGGAGCTGTACGAGAAGGCGTTCCAGGTCCTCGAACGGGGGGATTTCAAGCTGGAGGCCTCCGGAGACCGGGTGCGTCGGGTGAAAAGGGCGGTATTCGAGCTGTTGCGCGACGACTACCCGGCGCAGCAGGTCAAGGACGAGCTGCAGTCGCTTTCCACGCGCCACCTGCTCTCCTATCCCCCCGAGGTGATCGCGGGACACGTGAGGACCCTGCTGCTGTTGTCGGACAACAACACGCTGGTGCTAAAGCTGACCCACGAGATCGACAAGGGGTACACCAACTGCACCATCTGCACCTTCGACGTGCCGGGGCTCTTCTCCATGATAACCGGGGTCATGGCGGCAAACGGCATGAACATCCTGGGAGCCCAGATCCACACCAACAGCAACGAGAAGGTGCTGGACATCCTCCAGGTCAACTCGCCGCAGGGCTTCGTCATCACGGACGAGCACCGCTGGGCCCGGCTGGAATCCGACCTGCGGCAGGTGCTGGAGGGCGAGGTGCGGGTCGGCGCCCTGGTGGCGAAGCGGCACCGCCCGGGCATCCTGTCCGAGAAGGCCAAGCCCACGGTGCCCGCCAACGTCGAGATCGACAACGAGGTCTCCTCCGACTACACGGTCATCGACATCTACGCCCATGACCAGGTGGGGCTCCTCTACTCCATCACCAGCACGCTCACCAGGCTCGGCCTCTACATCGGGGTCTCGAAGATCTCCACCAAGGTGGACCAGGTGGCCGACGTCTTCTACGTGAAGGACATCTTCGGGCAGAAGATCACCGACCCGGACAAGCTGGAGGAGATCCGCCGCGAGCTCCTGGCCGCCATCGACCGCTGATGGACCGGTTCCTCGACCTTTTCCTGAGCTATCTCCTGGTGGAGAAGGGCTCTGCCGCCAATACCGTCGCGGCCTACAGCGCTGACCTGACGCGCTATCTGCGTTATCTGGGGGATCGCTCCCCGGCGCAGATCCGGCCCACCGACGTGGCCGGCTACCTCGCCCATCTGAAGGGGGAGGGGATCGCGCCGCGCAGCCGGGCCCGGGCGCTCTCCGCCCTGCGGATGCTGCACCGCTTCCTGGTCGCCGAGGGGTACTGCGAGACGAACCCCACCTCCATCATCGAGGCCCCCAAGGGGGTGCTGCGGCTCCCCAAGGTGTTGAGCGGCAAGGAAGTGGAGGCGCTCCTCGCCGCCCCCCTGGACACCGGCGCCATCGAGCTTCGGGACGCCGCGATGCTGGAGCTTCTGTATGCCACCGGCCTGCGGGTCTCCGAGCTGGTCGGGCTCACGCAGGCCGAGGTGAACGTGTCCGCCGGCTACCTGATGACGGTCGGCAAGGGGGACAAGGAGAGGCTGGTCCCGATGGGGGAAAGCGCCTGCCAGGCGGTTGGGCGCTACGTAAGCCAGGCGCGCGGGGAGCTGTTGAAGGGGGGCGCGAGCCTGCGGCTGTTCCTGAGCCGCCTGGGGGAGGGGATGACGCGCCAGGCCTTCTGGAACATCGTGAAGAAGAGGGCACTGCAGGCGGGAGTTCAAAGCCACATCTCGCCGCACACGCTGCGCCACTCCTTTGCGACCCACCTGCTGGAAAACGGCGCCGATCTGAGGAGCGTGCAGATCATGCTGGGCCATGCGGACCT
>DATCHY010000380.1:0-3444 GCA_036508065.1 Geomonas sp.
TTAAAGGTAAAATTGCACATGCTGAACAGTTACTAATTTCTTTCCATTCTCCATTCTCCATTCTCCATTCTCCATTCTCCATTCACCATTCACCATTCTCCATTCACCATTCACCATTCACTATTCACCATTCACCATTCACGGTTCACGGTTCCTTGGGCGGGACGGTCAGCTCGGAGGCGCTCTGGATCCCCCTGGCCACCTCGGGGATGATGTCCAGCCGCGTGTAGATCGGGCGCACCTTTTCCCGCAAGGCCGGGAGCCTGGCGGCAAACAGGAGCGCGCCTACCAGGCAGGCAAGGCCCCCGATCTGCACGGTGACGGGCGCACCGATCCGTGCCGCCAAGGCACCCGCGAACAGGCTGCCGAAGGGGGTCATCCCCATGAACGCCATGGTGAAGAGGCTCATGATGCGGCCGCGCTTGTCGTCGTCCACGATGGTTTGCAGGATGGTGTTGCTGGCAGCCACCTGCATCATGGCGCCGAAACCGGCGACAGCCAGGCATAGCAGGGAAACCCAGAGGAGGCTGGAGAGCGCGAAGCCGGCGACGCCGGCTCCAAAGAGCGCACAGGATACGGCGATCAGCCTCTCAAGGCCGAGCACGCTCCGGCGCGAGGCGAGATAGACGGTCGAGGCGAAGGCTCCGACGCCGGAGGCCGCCATGAGAAAGCCGAAGGTGTGGGGACCGCCGTGCAGCACGTCCTTGGCGAAGACCGGCATCAGCACGGCATAGGGCATGCCCATCAGGCTCACCAGCGCCAACAGGAGGAGGATCAACCGGATCGGGGCGAAATTGGCCGCGTAACTTACCCCCTCGCGCAGCTCATGCAGGATCGAGGTGCGCACCTTGCGCACCGGCCGTGGCGCCACCCGCATCAAGGCAAGCGAGATCAGGACGGCAAGATAGCTGAAGCCGTTGAGCAGAAAGCAGGCACCCTCCCCGACAAGTGAAATCAGCAACCCGGCGACGGATGGGCCGATCAGGCGGGCGGCGTTGACCATGGAGGAGTTGAGGGCGATGGCATTGGCAAGGCCATGCTTCTCCTCGACCATGTCGACCACGAAGGACTGCCGCACCGGTATGTCGAAGCCGTTGACGACGCCGAGCAGCAGGCTCAGGGCGATGATCTGCCAGACCTGGATGGAACCGGTCAAAACGAAGTAGCTCAGCAGGAAGGCTTGGGCCATGGCGAGGCCCTGCGTTGCCAGCAGCATGCGGCGGCGGTTGCACCGGTCGGCGAGGACGCCGGCGAAGGGCGCCACCAGGAAGGTGGGAATCTGGCTGGTGAAACCGACCGTCCCCAGCAGGAGCGCCGAGCCGGTGAGACGGTACACGAGCCAGCTCATGGCGACCTGCTGCATCCAGGTGCCGACCAGCGATATGCCCTGCCCGAAGAAGAAGAGCCGGTAGTTCCGGTAGGAGAGCGCCCGGAAGAGCCCCCCGCCTGCCTGCGCTCCCCTGTCCCCGATCTGCTCCTGTTGCTGTTTCATCCTGGCACCCTGTCGGTTCGCCCCGCTACTTTTTTGCCCTGTCGTACAGCGGATCAGCCTGGCGCTCGCTCAGCTTGATCCCCTGCCGGTCCAGAATTCCCCCGGTGACCCGCCAGAAGCCGGTGATGGCGTTGTTGTAATCAACCAGCGCCTGGATCTGGTTCCCCTTGGCGGTCACCAGGTCGTTCTCGACATCGAAGACGTCCTTCGTGGTGGCGAGCCCCACGGCGTTCTTCTTCTGGAAGGCCCGCAGCCGCTCCTCGGCGAAGGCCCGGCCCCGGGCCGTCACGTCGAGCTGCTTGAAGCTTGTCCGCAGAAGCCGGATGGCCGCCCTCACGTCGTTGCCGATGCCGGCCTCCAGGCTTTGCAGCTGGGTCTGGGCCTGCTCCAGGGCGAGGCGGCTCTTGATGTAGTCGTTTTCCGCCACGCGGTTGCCGATCGGGTAGCTAAGCTGCACCCCGATGCCCCAGGCGGGATAGTCCACGCTCGCCGTCTTCTCGAGGCTCCGGTTGTAGTGCGGATCGAAGCCGCTAAGGCCGAGGTTCGCGTTCAGGGTTAGGTCCGGGAGGGTGCGGTTCTTCGCCACCTTGCGCTGGAGCTCGTCGATCTTCAGGGTCACCCGCTGCGCCGCGAGCTCCGGGCGGTTGGCCAGCGCCTGCGCCAGCGCCTCCGGCTCGGAGACGACGTAGTTGTCCCGGGTCGGCTGGTCGGCGACCACGATGTCGCTGGTCCTGTCTTCGAGCTGCAGGCTGAGCCGCAGCACGTCCATCTGGTCCCTGACCGCCCGCTCCGCGTCGATGACCTCCTTCTCGCGGGTGGCCGAGCCGAACTCCGCGTTCAGGATCTCCATGGCGGGGAGCACGCCGGCCTTCACCCTGCCGCGGGTCTCGCCCAGGATCTTGTCGGCCAGGGCAAGCGAGGTCCTCTTGACCTCGAGTTGCTCGCGCAGGTTGTAGAGCTTGAAGTAATCGCCCCGCACCTGCGCGACCGTGTCGCTCAGCCGGGTCCGGAAGCGGTCCAGGGACCCCTCCTTGGCGTAGCGGGAAACGGCGATGGTCAGCTCGGTGGTCTCCTTGCCGAAATTCCTCAACAGCGGCTGGCTCACGAAGAGATTGACGTCGTTTGAGTAATAGCTGGTGCTGTTGCTGGTCCAGCCGCTGGTCGCGGTCGCCCCGACGGTTGCCCCGGTCGGCAGGAGCTGGTTCACGCCGAGGTTTACCGACAGGTTGTCGATGTTCTGCGGAATGAAGGTGAAGGTATTGGGGTTTGTGCCCCGGCTGTAGCTCGCGCCGGCGGAAAGCAGCGGGTCGTAAATGCCGAGGCTGCGGCGGATGTCGGCCTCGGCAATGGCCGGGTTGTAGAGCTCCACCCTGAGGTCGAGGTTCCTCTCGAAGGCAAGTTTGATGGCATCCTGGAGCGTCAGGTTCAGTGGGGGCGCCTCGGCCCAGAGGGGGACGGCTGAGCCGAACACGAAGGCGAGCGCCAGGGCCGCCGTCTTTTTCCTGGTCATTTGCATGGGGTTGATCCTTTCAGAGATCCAATTGAATTGTATCACTCGTATCTGAGGGCCTCGATCGGGTTGAGCGACGCCGCCTTCCGGGCCGGGTAGAAGCCGAAGAAGACGCCGACCCCGGCGGAGAAGGCGAAGGCGATGACGATCGTGTTGAGCGAGACGAGCGTCGGCCAGCCGACCAGGGCGGCCACCAGGCGCGCTCCGGCGACCCCCAGCAGCATGCCGACGATTCCGCCGCAGGTGGTCAGGAGCACTGCCTCGGTCAGGAACTGCAGCAGGATGTCCCGCCTCTTGGCGCCGATCGCGATCCGGATCCCGATCTCGCGGGTGCGCTCCGTCACGGAGACCAGCATGATGTTCATGATGCCGATGCCCCCAACGACGAGCGAGATGGAGGCGACGGACCCAAGGAGCAGCGACATCACCTGGGAGGACTGCT
>DATCHY010000381.1:0-6780 GCA_036508065.1 Geomonas sp.
TTCAACGGTTTCAACGGTTTCAACGGTTTCAACGGTTTCAACGGTTTCAACGGTTTCAACGGTTCTACCGCCCTTTAATAACTTCGCTGAAGGTTTTCTCTGTCAGGATGGTCGGGACTACGCTCATGCCGATGCGCAACAGGTGTTTCGGATCGCTTCCCTTGTCGATGGCTATCCGGACCGGTATCCGCTGGATCACCTTCACGTAGTTCCCGGTCGCGTTCTCTGGCGGCAGCATCGAAAATGCCGCGCCGGTCCCCGCCATGATGCTCTCGACGCTACCCTTGAAAATGCTCCCCGGATAGGTATCCACGGTGAATTCCACTTTCTGCCCGGGCTTTACGTCGGTGAGCTGGCTCTCTTTGTAGTTCGCCGTTACCCAGGCGTCGTCGAGGGTGACCAGGGCCATCAGCGACTGTCCCGGCTGTACGTAATTTCCCGCCTCAACCGATTTCTTGGTGATGTAGCCATCGCTTGGCGCGACGATACGCACGTAGGAAAGGCTGAGTGACGCCGTCTCAAGTTCGCCCTGCTTCTGAGCTACCCGGGCGTCCTTGGAGCCGGTTCCCGAGAGGCCGATGACCGCCTGGGCATGGTGCTCGGCCTCCTGCGCCTCCTTGAGCTGCATCTGGGCGATCTTTCTGGCAGTAAATAGCCGGTCCAACTGCTCCTTGGCAATGACTTCCTTGGCGTAAAGCGCCTCGCCGCGCGCCAGGTCGAGGTTCGCCTGATCGAGCTTGGCCTTGGCGAGACCGATGCTCGCCCGGGCGCTCTCCACCTGGGCGTAATCGCCGGAGGTCTCGTTCCTGGCCATCTCCAGGGAGGCAGAAGCCGTCTTCACGCGCGCCTGGTAGTCGGAGGCGTCGAGTTCCACCAGCAGGTCGCCCTTGTGTACAAACTGGTTGTCGACCACGGTCACCCGCTTTACCATGGCAGGAATCCTGCTGGAAATCGAATGGATGTGGGATTCTATGAATGCATTGTCCGTCTCGATATGAGTCTTACTCGTTACCCACTTCTCAACTCCAAAGGCCGCCGCGCAGACGAGTATGATGAGGAGAATGATCCCTCCGCGCTGCTTTTTGCTCAGCCCCTTCTTTGCGTCTGTTGTTTCCTCGACACCCGTCTCCATCTCGTCCCTCCGGTTAACTGCAATTGACAATTGATAATTGACAATTAAGGCCCTTTTGAAAAAAATATCTGATCATTACTGTACTTTCGCCTAATGTCTGGAACCCCTGAATGAATCTTGTAGGGGCTCCTCCAGGGTGCGATATTCATGGGAGTGAGATAAACCCTGTAAGAGCTTCCTTAGGGGACGCGATGTTCGCGGCAGGTTAAACGCAGGCGATTTGCTAATCAGGCGAATTGTCAATCGATTGTGGATCCACATTGAGCGCCGCAGAACCGAGTAAGGTGTTTGCAGGAAGCAAATTGTCCATTGTTAATTGTTAATTGTTAATTGCCTTTTTTACAGCTCGCCTGTGGCTCTCTTCACCCTGGCTGCCGCCACCTGCAGGTCAAAGACACTCTGGAAGTAGTCGGTGCGGGTCTGCGTCAGGAGCGTCTGGGCATCGACCACCTCGGTGGCGGTGCCGACCTTTTCCTGGTAGCGGTCCTTGGTGATCCTCAGGTTCTCCACACCCTGCTGAATCGCCTTCTGCGCCACCTTGATCCTGGCCGCGGCCACACTCATGTCGTTTTGGGCCATGGCAAGTTCCAGCGCTACCCTCGCCTCCAGATCCCTCAGTCTTTCCTCGTCCCGGGACCGCGCCTGCACCGCCTGCCTGAGCCTGGAACTGGTAGCATTCCCGTCGTACAGGTTCACCTTGAGTCCGAGTACTCCCGACATGATGGCCTGCTCCCGCACCTTGTCGTTTTGGACGTAGTCGAGCGCGACCTTGGCGAACAGCTCGGGATAGTAGTAGCTCTTCGCCTCCGTGATGGCGAACTCCCCTGCGGAGACGGCGTCTTTGAGCGCCGCGATCTCGCCTCTTTTCGAGAGGTCGGGCTGCGCCTGCACGCCGGTGACCGGAGCGGGTTCGGACTCTTCCTGGAGCTGGCCGCGAAACTGCGCGGGGGCTCCGGTCAGGTAGTTCAAGAGCAGCCAGCCGTTTTCCACGCCGTTCGTCGCGCTGTACAGCTTCTGCCGGCTCGCCGCGACCCGCACTTCCGCCTGGAGCAGGTCGTTCCTGGTCACCACCCCCTGTTCGAAGAGGGCCTGGGCGGTCTGCTGGTGGGAGTTCATCTGTACCACCTCGTCGTTGGCAGCAGTAACCAGCTTGCCCGCCTCGAGGATGCCGTAGTAGGCGCGCACCACCTGAAGGAACAGATCCTGTTCCGAGCCGGAATAATTGTGCTGTGCCGCGTCCCTCTGCATCCGGGCGGCTCCCATGCGGGAGCGCGTCCTGCCGAAGTCGTACAGGGTGCCGTACACGGTGAAGTTCAGGAAGGCGAAGTCCGGTTCCTGGGTCTCCTGCACCAGCTGCCCGAACTTCACGGCCTGCGGCTCCAGCTGGGCCTGATAGCCCGCCTGCAGGTCCACTCGGGGGAGCAGACCGCTCCTGGCGACCTGGATCTGTTCCTGGGCGATCCCGATGTCGTAGGACGCGGCCTTCAGTCCCTGATTGGTTGCCGCCGCCCTGGCCAGGCAATCCTTGAGGCTGAGCGGTTCGGCCCAGGCCGCGCTTGCCAGAGGCAGCAGTGTCGCCAGCAAGAGTATGATTTTGCGCATGGAGTTCTCCAGGGGATCAGCTGCGGATTTTCTCCAGCAGTGACTTCAACGTCTCGACCTCCTGCGGATCGAGTTTGGCGGTAAACTTTAGCTGGGCAGCCTCGGCAATCGGCGTCAACTCCGGCTGCAGCGCCTTGCCCCTCTCCGTCAGGCAGATCCGGTAGGCCCGGCGGTCCTCCGGGTGGCTGCGCCGGACCAGGAGCCCCTCCTTTTCCAGCCTGTCGATCAGCCCTCCCATGGTGGTCCGGTCGATCTGGCTCTTCGCCGACAGCTCGGCCTGGGTGATGCCGTCCTCCTGCCAGAGAAAGCCGAGCAGGCCAAACTGCTGGGACGTCAGGTCGTATGCCTCGAACTCTTCCTTGAAGATCACGCAGGCGCGCTGGTACGCCTTGGCCAGAAGGAACCCGACGTTCCTGTCCATATCCATGTGCTGCTTTTTCTTAGCGTTCATGATAAGGCCCGTTCTCCGATGGTGAATTCGATTTACTTCCCGTTTCCCCGACAAAAAACCGCTGCTTAGGGGGCGCCTCGCGAATTCTTTTATCATGAGTTTACCACACCCGGAGCCGGTGGCGCTCGCTTGTTCATTATGCATATTGTCAGTATGCTGTCAATGTTCGTTTGGGTTCACCGCGGCGGCTACACGGACGATATCATCAACAAAGCAGGACTTGCCGATCCGCCGGGACTCAATCCCATTGCCAAACCGCTTCCGCCCGCCGCGATGTTGGCCAAGCCGGGAGATTCTGGACTGATAGACTGGTCGGGAACCGGCCAGATGCAGGTGGCTTCAATGCGGTTTTTGTGCTAGTATCGCGCCGCCTGTGATTGTGCTGCCTGGAAGTTTCTCTGCTCCGCACGGCGCGCATACCACCCAGGCACCATTCTATTACAGAAAGCCGTTGTGCAGACTGTCTTATCCGGGCGGTTTGCCCAGGCGCCAGCTATCTGCCGAGGAGATTTCGCATGAAAATACTGCTTCCCGTTGCCGGAAAAGGGACCCGACTCAGACCCCACACGCACACCAAGGCAAAGTCGCTGGTTCATGTGGCGGGGAAGACCGTGCTCGAACACATCATCTGCCGGCTTACCCCACTGAACGCCACCGAATACCTATTCATCACCGACGAGAACGGCGGGCAGGTCAGGGAGTTCATGGAGGCCGCCTTCCCGTCGCTTCCCTGCCGCTATATCGTCCAGAAGGAGCGGCAGGGACCGGCCCACGCCGTTGCCCTGGCCGCGCCCTACATAGAGGAAGGCGACGACCTGCTGATCGTATTCAACGACACCATCTTCGATGCCGATCTGACCGGCATCCGCGCGCTCAGCGCCGATTGCGACGGCCTCATCTATTCCAAGGAGGTGGAGGACTACCAGCGCTTCGGGGTCAACGTGGTCCGCGACGGGCTGATCGTCGACATGGTGGAAAAGCCGGACACCCTGGTCTCGAAGCTGGCCCAGGTGGGGCTTTACTATCTGAAGGACGGCGTCGCTTTCATGGAGTACCTGAAGCAGACCATCAGCGCCTGCGAGACGGTGAAGGGGGAGTACTACCTGCCTGCCGTCTTCATGAGGATGATCCGGGACGGCCGCAGCTTCAAGGCGCCGGAGATCGACGCCTGGCTCGACTGCGGCACGCCAGAAACGCTGCTGCAGACCAACAGCCATCTCCTTGCCGGGCGCCACCACAACCACGGGGAGGTGATCGACTCGGTGCTGATCGAGCCGGTGCACATCGAGGCGGGGGCGGTCGTGCGGGGGAGCATCCTGGGGCCCAACGTTTCGGTGGCGGCCGGCAGCGTCGTCGAGGCGAGCATCCTGAAGAATGCCATCATCAACAGCGATTCGCTGGTAAGCAACATGATCCTGCACGACTCGATCCTGGGCGATTCGGTGCATCTGATCGGCTCGACGCGACGGATGAACATCGGGGACCACTCCCTGATCGAGATGCAGGGGTAGGCAGAATCAAAAACAGAGCTCTAACACAGAGGACACAGAGGAACACCACTTAGAGGATCACAGAGGAAAGCTAAACAAAGGTTAGACTCTGCGATAGAATCGACCCTCGCCTGGTTTTCCTCTGTGTAACCCGGTGTTCCCTCTGTGTCCTCTGTGGTCATGCTTTCTAGTTCTTCAACGCGGGGAGCCGGTACAGCCTCTGATAGAGCTCCATCGTGCTCATCACCTTCTTCACATATTCGCGGGTCTCCCGAAACGGTATGCTCTCGATGAATTCATCCTGGGGCAGCGCGGCGAGCCCTTTCTGCCAGCGCTTGACGTTTCCCGAGCCGGCGTTGTAGGCCGCCACGGCGAGCGGGATGTTCCTGTCGTAGATCGCCATCAGGTCCTTGAGGTGCCGGGCGCCCAGGCGTATGTTGAGCTCGGGCCGGGCGAGCCGCACCGAATCGCCCTTGGAGATGGACTCGGCGGTCGCCGGCATGATCTGCATCAGGCCTACGGCACCGACCGGCGAGAGGGCGGCGGGGAAGTAGTTGCTCTCGGCGCGCATGATGGCGTAGATGAGGCTCTCCGGGATGGCGTTTGCGGCCGCGTTCTTGACGACATCTTCCCGGTAGGCAAGCGGGTAGTTGACGCCCCAGACCGCGCTCTCCTTCCCGGCCCGTTTCGGCTTCTCCTTTGCCACTGCGTGCAGCGCCCCGTTGTAGTTGTCCATCTCCAGAAACAGCCTGGCGACGCCGAGCGGGTTCTTCTTGGCGCCGGAAAGCTCCCGGGCCGCCTCGTCGAGGAGCCCCAGGCTGATGAGGGCCTTTTCCCGCTCGAAACCCGCCGGCATCGGGAGCGCCTCGGCCAGGCTCTTCGGGGGGGTCGGAAAGGCGCCGATGTCGCACCACCTGTTGCAGATCAGGGCGTAGTAGCCGAAGGGGTACTCGCCGGCGAGGGTCGCGAAGGAAGCCTCGGCCCCCTTGGGATCCCCCGCGGCGACCAGCGACTTGCCGAGCCAGTAGAGCGCCTTCTCGCGCACCTCATCGCGCCCGGCGAGTTTTCTCAGGTAGCCCGCGGCCCCCTGGTAGTCCCGGGACTGATAGCTGGCCCAGGCCGCCTCCCAGATCACGCTGGTGCTCTGCTGCTGGTCCGGGTGGCCGGCGAGCTGCATCTTGAAGAGCTGCAGCGCCTCGCTCCATTTTCTCTGGTAGCGCTTCAGGTACGCCGCGTCCAGCAGGGCGTCATCCGCGACGGCTCCGCCCTGGGGCGCCTGGGCCAGCCGGAGGTAGAGTTCGAAGGCCTGCTCCGTCTTGCCGTTCTTGTCCAGGATCTTGGCGAGCCAGTAGGTCGCCTCGTTGCTGCTCGTCCCGCCGGCCCCATTCTGGCTCACTCCCCTGAGCGCTTCCTCCGACTCCCTGTAATGTCTCGCCTTGAAGAGGGCCTGTCCGGTCTTCAGTCGCACCCTGGCGGCGAACTCAGCGGTCTCGGCT
Source organism: Geomonas sp. (assembly GCA_036508065.1). Classification (GTDB taxonomy): domain Bacteria; phylum Desulfobacterota; class Desulfuromonadia; order Geobacterales; family Geobacteraceae; genus Geomonas. The sequence goes on from DATCHY010000381.1 coordinate 6,172, forward strand.
GCGAGCGGCAACTCCGCGTACGCCTTGGCCGCCTGGGCGTAGCGCCCGAGACCGTACAGCGTGCCGCCCCTCTTGAACAGCTCGGCGCTGGTGTACGGCTCCGCCTTGGTGCCGGCGGCCGAGATCCTGCGCAGCTCCAGTGCCGCCTTTTCGGCGACCGGGGAGGCGGGGGAGTTGAGCCAGATTCCCCTCAGTATGGCGGCCGCGGCTGCCGGGTCGCCGAGCTTCTCGCGGCAAAGCGCCGAGCCGAACAGGGCGGAGAGCGAGTCGGAGCCTGAGGGGTAGCGCTCTATGAATCTGGCGTAGCTCTCCAGCGCCTCCTTGGGATACCCCCCGGCCGCCAGGGTGTCGGCGTACTGGATGGTGGCGGGGCGCGCCAGGCGGCTCTCGGGATACCGCGTCAGCAGCTTGAACAGGGGGGGGAATGCCTGGTCCGGGCGCCCGAGTTTGGCAAGGGCGACCCCCTGATGGTAGAGGGCGTAATCGGCCAAAACCGGATAGGTGTCGGCCGCGACCGCAAGCTGGGAGGCGGCCTCCTCCCAGAGCTCCAGCCGCACGCAGGACATGCCGAGCAGAAAGGCACGGGGTCCCGTGTTGTTACTCTTGAGC
>DATCHY010000382.1:0-4917 GCA_036508065.1 Geomonas sp.
GAGACCCTGGTCGAGGTCATCCGGATGGGTAAGGTCTGCCCAGGATAAGAGCGCCAGTTCTTCACGGCTACGGCCCAGCATCTGGCATAATTTATCGTTTACCTGCACCCACCCCTTCTCTGGCGATGTTATAGCCATACCCACCAGTTGGCGTTCAAAGAAGAGACGCATCCTCTCCTCGCTCTGCCGCAGGGTTTCCACGCCTTGAATGTGCTGCTCCATCATCTGGAAAAGCAGGCAAACCAGCAGGGTGGCCGGGGGGTAGAGCAGGAGCACCGGCAGGGCAATACGGCTGACCATTTCCTGGGCGGTAGCTCCCGGCAGGGACAGGAGCAGGATGGCAAGCATCAAGAGGTGTACCAGCAGCCCGAAAATATAGAGCACCGGCGTCCGCATGGCCCACTGTCGGCGGCGACGAAGGTAGTGCAAGGCAACACCGAGGCTGGCTGATGCGATGATGACGCCCACCCCTGGCAACGCGCCGATTCCGCCCAGCCAGAGGCGGTAGGCGGCAGCGATGACGGCGGCAACCAGGGCCGTGAGGGGACCGCAACAGAGACCGGCTACGCTCAGTATGATGCTGCGGCCGTCGAAGATGAGCCCTGGTAGCAGTATCACCGGGGTCATCATGACGATTACGCATACGCAGCCGAACAGCAGCCCTGAAAGCAGCGGGTAGCCAACCCCGTCTCTCCTGAGATGCCGTATCAGCAGACTGTGTACGAAGGTAAGGGCGACCAGAAGGGCAATATTATGGACCAGCGAAAGAAAGATCATGGGTGTTCCTTACTGACTGATAGGTGTAACTGTCAAGACCATAACACAAAAGGCATCGGCTAAGAAACCCGAAATCAGGGTGGCGGCAACAGCTAAAGGGATGACTGCTACAAGGGTTTGCTCCTGAGATGCATGAACGTTATCACGCTCGCAGGGACGCTCGACGTTTGTTCGTTGCGCTGAACGTTAGATCACAGGATTCAGGTTGTTTTTTTGTCGTCCATACTTACTTTTCGGCAACGATTTGTGTATCATTAGGTGATCTTTGAGAGTGAACAGACATGGCAGGTTAATTGTCCTGTCATGAACTGGCAGCCTTCAGGTTGAGGGGAGTCATGAGCCAAAGCACGTTCCAGGAAACCCTGCGCCAGGCGCCGTGCGTCCTTGGCGAAGGTGCCGTCATCGAGCGGCTGCGCCGCGACGCAAGCATCGAACTCGACCCCCACTTGGTGAACTCCCACCTCGTCTACAGCGAGAAGGGGAGGGCCGCCTTGACGAAGATCTGCGGCGGTTACCTGGAGATCGGCCGCAGCTTCGATCTCCCCTTGCTCCTCTCCACGCCGACCTGGCGCGCCTCTCGGGAGCGGATCGCCGCGGCCGGGTTCGGGGAGCGGGACGTGAACGACGACAACTTCCGTTTTCTCGACGCTCTCAGGCGCACCTACGGCGACTATGCCGCAAAGGTGTTCATCTGCGGCCTGCTGAGCTGCAGGGGCGACGCCTACCGACCCTGCGAGGCCCTCCCGGTCGAGGAGGCACGGCAGTTCCACGCCTGGCAGGTCGAGAAGCTTGCCGCCTCAGGCGTCGACCTCATCCTGGCTTCCACGCTACCCGCCCTCAGCGAGGCGACTGGTATCGCCCAGGCTCTCGCCGCCTCCGGCCGCCCCTATATGATCAGCTTCGTCGCCCGCCCCGAGGGGACGCTTCTGGACGGCACGCCGCTTCACGAGGCCATTGCGACGATCGACGCCGCGACCTCTCCCGCACCCTTGGCGTATCTCATCAACTGCACCCACGCCAGCGTGTTCCGCCGCGCCCTGCTGCACGGCGCCAACTCCTCTGCGCTGGTTCGCTCGCGCGTCGCAGGGCTCCTCGCCAACACCTCCGCGCTCTCTCCCGAGGAACTGGACAACAGCGCCTGCCTGGTGGAGGAGGACCCCGGCGTCTTTGGTAGCTCGGTCGCCTCCCTGCGCGACGAATTCGGGATGAAGCTGCTGGGTGGCTGCTGCGGGACCGACGACCGGCATATACGCTCACTGGCGGAAAAACTGGCCGCCAGGCACCAGGTCAACGATCAGATAGCGTAGGGTGGGCCGTGCCCACCGATCAGCGTCGGCCTGGATACCCGCAAGGGGTATCCCTACAACACCGATTCTGTAGGCACCCCTTGCGGGTGCCCTGGCCTTCGGCTTCCGGTGGGCACGGCCCACCCTACGGCTGCAGGAGCCAACGGCAGCTGAATAGTTACACATTTTTTTCCCAAGGAGGTAGCTATGGCGGTTGAGCCCGGGCGTTACCGGCACTACAAGGGGAACTACTACGAGGTGATCGGCACGGCGCGCCATAGCGAGACCGACGAGCTGCTGGTCGTCTATCGCCCGCTCTACGGAGAGCGCGGACTCTGGGTCAGACCTGAGGCGATGTTTGAAGAAACCGTCACCGTGGAGGGACGCGCCGTGCCCCGATTCGAAAGATGCACGGATGAATAGTCAGACAGCACAGCAGGCCCCGCCCCTGAGGAGTACCAGGTTATTTCTTCGATGCTCTCATTCCACGACCCATTGATACTATTTGTGCTTTCCGATTGAGTGTAATTAATTTAATCAAATCTGCGCCTGACACTCCCGCTGCAAGCTCTGACAATACCTTTTTCATTTTCCCGCCACTATTATCCACTCAAGCTCTGCGTTGAATACGCCGATAGGTAAATAACCCCAATGGGAGCGGCGCGTCCAATCACGGACAGCGAGGTTCCTTTCGACTAACGCAAATGGGTTTCGGATACGGGGGGCACATGCTTCACGAAAATATCAAGGAAAGGTCTATGTCTGCGACTCCAGCAACCCGCATTCTTTACATGGAAGACGACGCCGGGCTGGCGCGGCTGCTGAAAAAGCACCTGGAGCGCTCCTCCTACCTGGTCGATCTCGCTCCCAACGGAGAAGAGGGGCTGGCGCTCCTTGCCGGGAATTACTATGCGGCTGCGCTGGTCGATTACGAAATGCCCGTTCTGAGCGGGATCGAGGTGATGCGCCGGTTAGCCTCGCTGGAAAAAGTCCCGCCGGTGATAATGCTGACGGGAAACGGCAATGAAAAGGTCGCCGTCGAGGCGATGAAGCTCGGCGCCGCTGACTACCTCGTCAAGGATGTCGAGATGGGGTACCTGGAACTCTTGCCGATGGTGATCGAACAGGTACGCCAGAGGGAAAGGCTGCTGGGGGAGCGCGCGGAGATGCTCAACGAGGTGAGGGAGAGCGAGGAGCGCTACCGCAAGCTCGTGGAGCTTTCGCCCGACGGGATCACGGTCCATCGCGACGGGAGGTTCGAATTCGTCAATCCGGCCGGGGCGGAGATCCTGGGCGCGGAGTCCTGTCGGGAGCTGGTGGGGCGACAGGTGCTGGATTTCGTCCATCCCGACTACCACCAGGTCTTCTCCGAGCGGCTGGTCCTCCTGGAGGAGACCAGTGTCGAGCTCCCCTGGCTGGAGGAGAAATTTCTGCGCTGCGACGGCTGCGAGGTGGACGTGGAGGTGACGGCGCTCCCCTTCGCCTTCAACGGCAAAGCCGCATTCCAGACCATTTTCCGTGACATAACCGAGCGCAAGGCTTCCGAGCGGCGGCTGGAGCGGATGGCGAACTACGACGCCCTGACAGCGCTCCCCAACCGGAGCTTCTTCTTCGACAGGCTGAACCAGCTGATACTGCAGGCCAAAAGGGATCAGACGAGCTTCGCCCTGCTCTTCATCGACCTGGACCGTTTCAAGGAGGCAAACGACAGGCTGGGGCACTATTTCGGCGACCTGCTGCTCAAGGAAGTCGCGCAGCGTCTCTCCTCGTGCCTGAGGCAATCGGATACCGTCGCCCGCATGGGAGGGGACGAGTTTGTCGTGATCCTTTCCAGGATATCGGACCGGGCCGATGTCGCGGCCATGGCCCAGAGGATCTCGGACGTGATCGGCAGACCTTTCACCATCCAGGACCGGGAGTGCTCCCTCGGCGCCAGCATCGGCATCAGCCTGTTCCCGGAGGACGGCGAAACCAGGGAGCTGCAGCTGGTCAAGGCGGATACCGCGATGTACCGCGTCAAGAAGTTCGGCCGCAACGGCTATCAATTCTACAGCCAGGAAAACCAGGGCGCCCAGGGCAGCGCTCGCCTTACGCGCAGTGCGGAACCCGGTGGAAAAGGTTTATCTGCAGATGTGGGTATGGCACAGGCCCGGGTTTCCTAAAGGGATTTTTACCGGGAAAATACCGCGGGAGATTAACGGACAGGAGGTGGATTTTGGGAACAGATCGGAACAAATCAGGATTCCTTAGAGTGCTGCTGGTGCTGGCGGCAGCTGTTGTTTTTGCCTCTGCTGCACGTGCGGAAAGTGTCGTGCGCGTGGGTGGGGCAGGATCTACTCTTGGCACCATGAAGCTCCTGGCCGGTGAGTTCGAGAAGGCCCACCCGGAAGTGAAGATCCAGATTTTTCCTAGTCTGGGAAGCTCCGGGGGAATCAAGGCGTTGCTGACCGGCGCCCTCGATCTGGCGCTGAGCGGCCGGCCGCTCAAGGAGGAAGAACAAAAAAAAGGTGCAACTGCGCAGGAATATGCCAGGACCCCTTTCGTGTTTGCCGCCAACAAAAGCGTCCGTAAAGCCGACCTGACCACGCGCGAGCTGGAAAAGATCTACCTGGGCCAGACTCTGAACTGGCCGGACGGGTCGCAGATCCGACTGGTGCTGCGCCCCGACAACGACACCGACACTAAAATCGTGAAGGAGATCTCCGCCGCCATGGAGCATGCGGTCAAGGCGGCCGCCGCCCGTCCGGGTATGCTCTTTGCCGTGACCGACCAGGAATGCGACGAAGACCTCGCTCGAATAATCGGGGCGCTGGGGCCTTCCACCCTGACGGAGATCATCACGGAGAAAAAGCTG
>DATCHY010000383.1:0-3657 GCA_036508065.1 Geomonas sp.
CGCCCGCGGCGTGGTCGGCAGCATCCTCGACATCACCCAGCAGACGCGGATCGAGGAGGAGCTGCAGCTCCAGGCAACCATGCGGGAAGCAGAGATCGCCAAGCACCAGAGGGTGGAGGATGCGCTGCGGCAGAGCGAGGAGCGCCTGAGCGTCATCGTCGAGGCCTCCCTGGCGGGGATCGTGCTGGTCGCGCCGGACGGCTCCATAAGCTTTGCCAACCGGCGCCTGGCGGAGATGTTCGGCGTCGGCATGGACGGATTGCTCGGGACGCGGTACGCGTCATGGCTGCACCCCGGCGACAGAAGCGAGGGAGAGGCGCTGGCAGCCAGGCTTCACTCCGGAGAGGTCGCCGCCGCCAACGTCGAGCGCCATTACCTGCGGCGCGACGGCAGCGATTTCTGGGGTTACCTCTCGGGGAGGCGCCTAGAGAACGGCGACGGCTCCCTGCGGGCGCTGATCGGCTCCATCGCGGACGTGACCCCATTGAAAAACAGCCAGAGCGCACTGGAGCGGGAAAAGGAGCGGCTGGCGGTGACGCTGCGCTCCATCGGCGACGGCGTGATCACCGTCGACACCGACGGGTGCGTCGTTCTTTTGAACCGGGTGGCTGAGGAGCTGTGCGGCTGCCGGCAGGAGGAGGCAGCCGGCCTCCCTCTGGACCAGGTATTCCAGGTCATCGACGAGAGGACCGGGATAGCGAGGGAGAACTCCGTCGCCCAGGTGCTGAGAAGCGGGCAGGTCGTCGAACAGCCGGGCCACGGGCTGCTGGTATCCAGGGACGGCAGGGAGCGGAGCATCGCCAGCAAGGCGGCGCCGATCCTGGACCGCGAGCACCGGATCCCCGGCGTGGTCCTGGTGTTCCGCGACATAACAGAGAGGCGGGAGATCGAGGAGGAGCTGTTCAAGGCGCGCAAGCTGGAGTCGCTGGGCATCCTCGCCGGCGGGATCGCGCACGACTTCAACAACCTTTTGACCGGTATCATGGGGAACATTTCCCTGTCCAGGGCGCAGATACCCGACGACCACCAGGCGGCGACCTTCCTGGACCGCGCCCGGCAGGGGGCGGAGCGGTCGAAGGAGCTGACCCAGCAACTGCTCACCTTCTCCAAAGGGGGCGCACCGGTCAAGAAGCTGACCTCCATCCCCCAGATCCTGACGGAGTCCGCGGTCTTCGCCCTGAGGGGCTCCAACGTGCGCTGCGACTTCGACATAGACCCCCAACTCTGGTGCGCCGAGATCGACGCGGGGCAGATGAGCCAGGTGATCAGCAACCTGGTCATCAACGCCGACCAGGCGATGCCCGAGGGGGGCTCCATCCTCGTCAGGGCGGAAAACGTGCTGCAGCTTGAGGAGAGCGACGGCGGGAGGCGGATCCGGATCACCGTCAAGGACAACGGCGCCGGCATCAGCGAGGAAGACCTGATCCGCATCTACGACCCCTATTTCTCCACCAAGGCGACCGGCAACGGACTGGGGCTTGCCACCGTGTACGCCATCATCAAGAACCACGACGGCGAGATAAAGGTCTTTTCGCGGCTGAACCACGGCACGACCTTCGCGATCACGCTCCCGGCGCAGGCGGGGAGCGTGCCCCAGCAGGCGCGAGCGGAGCCGGAGCCAACCGCAGGCGGCGGCACGATACTGCTGATGGACGACGAGGCTGCCATCAGGGAGATGGCAGCGGCGGCCCTCACCATGTTCGGCTACCAGCCGACGGTTGCCTGCAACGGAGAGGAGATGCTCGAGCTGTACCGGGAGGCGCTGGATTCGGGCTCGCCTTTCGGCGCCGTCATCATGGATCTGACGATACCCGGGGGGATGGGGGGCAAGGAGGCCGTGAAGAGGCTTCTGGAACTGGACCCGCATGCGCTGGCGATCGCCTCGAGCGGCTACTGCGACGATCCCGTTATGGCGAACTACGCCGACTACGGCTTTTCCGGCGTGGTTTCCAAGCCGTACAGTCTGCAGGCCCTCGACATCACGATCCACGAAATTCTCGCCAGGAGCACCAGGAAATCCGGGGCGTCATGACCGGGAAAGGAACGGCTGAAAGATTGCGGTCTGAGCAATGGGCCGAAGATCGACGCCAATCGGTATAAAAAAAGCCGCCCTTGCTGGGGCGGCTTTTTTTATGCGGTTGAGGTTGCAGGCCTGATCAGGCAGTTGCCTTCGTTTTAGCGACTTTAGCTTTCGCCACCTTGGGGGCCTTCTCTGCCTTGGGGGCCTTGGGGGCTTTGACAGGCTTGGCTGCCAATGCAGGCTTGGCTGCCTTGGCGGGAGCGGCCTTCTTTGCCTCGATGTTCGCCATCCGGACCTGTCTTGCCTTGGCAAGGTTGTCCGCCAGACCTCTGTCCTTGGCCATCTTCCTGCGTGCCTCGGAATAGCTCTTGGCAGATAACGGCTGCTTGCTCGGGATTCCGAACTGCTTCTTGTACTCGCCGGGCTTCATGCCATGAGCGGTGCTCAGGTGGCGTGCCAGGGTCTTAAAGCCACCCTTGCCGCACACCATGCAGATTACTTCGCCCTTTTTGAACGCCTCTTTCACAGTCAGCGCAGGTTTGGCTTCTTCTGCTCCTGCGACAGACTCACCTGCTTCCAGGTTTTTAAGTGCGTTGTGTACTTTGCCGATTTCAAATATGAGCTGGTCTGAAGTCATCGGAGTACTCGACGCATGTGATGCTACGATCTGAGCCGCGATTTCTACTAACGTTGCCATTGATTGATCCTCCATGTAACAAAATTGAATATATCCGTATTATTGACATATTTGTGGGGATTGTCAATATTATTTCTTTGCAACCAAGTGAAGCCCCATTTTTACCATTCATCGAGTTGTTGTCTTTTCCGTTTACACGACGGATAGCGATAATCGTTTCCTGTGCAACCCGGGTCTTTGCTGCGCTGAGATTCAGCAGAGGCTCGAAAGGATGCGGCCCGGTGAACTTCATTCCGTAGGCTGTGCGCGATGGCGTGCAGTTGAAATAACCCGACACGGTGGTGCCGGCGCTGAAGTCCAATATGCACTCCCTCAGGTCCGTACCTTTGGATCGATAACCCTGAGCAGTGATGACTGATACCACTTCGGGAACGCAGTTGTCGCCAGCAAATAGCTTGCGGCACCTGTTCACCGTTGCACCAATCAGTGAACTGTCTTTGGCAACCCGCTGAGTTACATCTCTATTCCAGTAACTATTCAGCTGCCGTTGGCTCCTGCAGCCGTAGGGTGGGCCGTGCCCACCGGAAGCCGAAGGCCAGGGCATCCGCAAGGGGTGCCTACAGAATCGGTGTTAAAGGGAAACCCCTTGCGGGTATCCAGGCCGACGTTGATTGGTGGGCACCGCCCACCCTACGCTATCTGATCGTTGACCTGGTATAGTCACAAGATTTTGTAATATGCTGAATAGTTACTAAACATCAACCATCCCTTCTGAGGGACTTGGCGCGAAACCCTCTTGCAACACCGTCAGGAGCGTCCGTCTGGACGCGATGAGCGCTGCAGGGATGCCGCTCCTGCGACAGGTATTTCGCTTAAAGCTGACGCTCTGGAATTGCCCGGGAGGGAGGAGGGATTGCCACGGGGGCCGGGGCCGGCGAACCGGAGGCGCTGCTCTAAGTTTATTGTTGACAGGAATGGTGCGATTCAGTATTACTAGATC
>DATCHY010000384.1:0-3027 GCA_036508065.1 Geomonas sp.
CGATGTCGAAGCGCTCGCCGGTCAAAAGGTGCAGTCCCTCCTTCCCGCTGGAGCACCCTTTAATGGCAAAGCCGCTCGTTTTCAAAAGGATGAGGAGCGCCTCGCGGCTTCCCTGGTCGTCTTCTATGAGCAGGATTTTTGTGTCTGTTTTCATGGAAAATATTCCTATTGTTAACGTCCATTCAATAACATGTATACCGTTTTTTGGCAAGGCAACATTTGACGGGGGGGGAGGCTCGTGTATACTTGGCGGGGCTCCTGGTTAGCTGAGGGCAATCGGAGGTAACATGTTAGACATCTTTGGCATTTTCCCCTATCTCCTGGTGGCGGCATTCCTGGTAGCGCTGGCGGCCAACGCCATCAAGGTTCTCCCCGAGTACGAGAGGGGGGTGCTGTTTCGTCTGGGCCGGGTGAAGACGGTGCGCGGTCCGGGCCTCGTGTTCATCATACCGGGCATCGACAGGCTGGTGCGGGTCTCGCTGCGGATCGTCGCCATGGACGTGCCGCCGCAGGACGTGATCACCCACGACAACGTCACCGTGAAGGTCTCGGCTGTCATCTATTTCCGGGTGGTCGACGCGGTCAGGGCGGTCGTTGAGATGGAGAATTACCTGTATGCCACGAGCCAGCTCTCCCAGACCACGCTGCGGAGCGTTCTGGGCCAGGTCGACCTGGACGAGTTGCTGGCGAACCGGGAGAAGATCAACCGCGAGCTGCAGGAGATCCTGGACCGCCAGACCGAGCCGTGGGGGGTGAAGGTCTCCATCGTCGAGGTGAAGAACATCGACCTGCCGCAGGAGATGCAGCGCGCCATAGCGCGCCAGGCGGAGGCGGAGAGGGAGCGGCGCGCCAAGGTGATCCACGCGGAAGGGGAGCTGCAGGCTTCGGAAAAGCTCGCCCAGGCGGCCGAGGTAATGGCGGCCCAGCCGATGTCGCTGCAGCTTCGCTACCTGCAGACTCTGACGGAGATTGGCGCCGAGAAGAATTCGACCATCATCTTTCCGGTCCCGGTCGATCTGATCAAGATGTTTCTGGAGCGCTGAGGCTCAGCCTGGCAACTAAGGCAGATGCAACCCGTTTTTTGGCAGAGAGGTTGGTGATTGACCGCCTTTAGGTTATGATGAAGAACAAAGCTTTCCAGGCGCATCTGAAGCGTGCCCGGAAGCCATGCAATCAAAGGGGGAATCGCCATGCTTAATCAGAAGGTCTGCGCCGCGCTGAACAAACAACTGAACAACGAACTCTACTCCGCTTATCTCTACCTCTCCATGTCCTCCTACGCCGGCTCCATCGGTCTTAAGGGGAGCGCCAACTGGTTCATGGTGCAGTACCAGGAGGAGATGGTGCACGCCATGAAGTTCTTCAACTTCATAAACAGCCGCGGGGAGCACACCGAGCTTGCCGCGATCGCGGCTCCGCCCACCGAGTTTCCGACCCTGCTGGACATGTTCGAGCAGACGCTCAACCACGAGCAGTTCATCACCGCCTCGATAAACGAGCTGACCGACCTGGCACTCGCGGAGAAGGATCACGCGACCCAGATCTTCCTGCAGTGGTTTATCACGGAGCAGATCGAGGAGGAGGAGAACGATCGGGACATCATTGGCAAGCTGAGGCTGATAGGTGACAACGGGCAGGGGTTACTGATGCTGGACACCGAGCTGGCTGCCAGGGTCTTCGTGCCGCCGCCCGCTACCGCTGCTTAGGGGCTGGGGACTGGGGACTGGGGACTGGGGACTGGGGACTGGGGATTAGGGATTAGGTGATAAGGGATTAGGTGATAAGGGATTAGGATATTAGGGATTAGGGTCCATCACGCCGTGAGACATGAGGCTGTACAGGTCGCGATGATCTGCCCCAGCCCCTAGCCCCTGCATTTGAGAAGAGGTGGTATGAATACCAAGATTCTGGTGGTTGATGATGAACTGAGCATGCGGGAGTTCCTCGCGATCCTCCTCGAGGGGGAGGGATACCGCGTCGACCTGGCCGAAGACGCCGAGGACGCCTTGCGCTGCATGGAGCGGGAGCGCTACGAACTGGTCATCTCCGATGTCAGCATGCCGGGGCTCGACGGGATCACGCTCCTCGGCAGGATCAAGTCGAGCACACCCGAGACCTCCGTGCTGATGATCACCGCCTTCACCACGGCCGAACAGGCGGTGGAGGCGATGAAGCTCGGCGCTTACGACTACATCGCAAAGCCGTTCAAGGTGGAAGAGGTCAAGGTGCTGGTCCGCAACGCCCTTGAGAAAAGAAGTCTTGTCGAAGAGAACAAGCGCCTGAAGGCCGAGGTGCAGGAGCGCTTCAGCTTCAGCGGTCTCATCGGCAAGAGCAGGCAGATGCAGGAGGTGTACGACCTGATCGCCAAGGTCGCCGAAAGCATGGCGAACGTCCTCGTCATGGGGGAGAGCGGTACCGGCAAGGAGCTGGCTGCGAAGGCGATCCACTACAACAGCCCGCGGCGAAATCGCAGTTTTGTAGCGGTGAACTGCGGCGCCATCCCGGAAACCCTGATCGAAAGCGAGCTTTTCGGCCACACCAAGGGATCCTTCACCGGCGCCATCTCGGATCGTCCGGGTCTCTTCGAGCAGGCCGAGGGAGGGACCCTCTTTCTCGACGAGATCGGCGAGGTTCCGCTGCAACTCCAGGCCAAGCTTTTGCGGGTGCTGCAGGAGCGGGAGTTCCGCAGGGTGGGCGGGAGCGCACCCTTGAAGGCGGACGTACGAATCGTGGCCGCCACTAACAGGAATCTGGAGGAGCAGGTGCAGGAGGGAACCTTCCGCGAGGACCTCTTCTACCGGCTGAACGTGGTCCAGGTGAGGATGCCGGCGCTGCGGGAGAGGGAAGAGGACATACTGCCCCTGGTCGAGCACTTCTACAAGAAGTACGCCCTCTGGTCCGGAAGCGGCGAGATCGTCACCCAGGACGCGGCCATAGCGCTTTTCAATTACCCCTTCCCGGGCAACGTGAGGGAACTGGAGAACCTGGTCGAGCGCTGCGTGGTGCTGGGAAGCCGCGTCATCACAA
>DATCHY010000385.1:0-6614 GCA_036508065.1 Geomonas sp.
TTTTCTGCGTATTAAAAAGTTCGATTTCATCCTTGACCTGAAATCCGGCATCCGCTATACTCCCGAAACATTTACGCCGGAGTGGTGAAACTGGTAGACGCACTGGACTCAAAATCCAGCGGGGCAACCCGTGTCGGTTCGACTCCGACCTTCGGCACCACAAGAAAAGAATAAAGGGTTCGGCCTCTACAGGCTGAACCCTTTCTGTTTAGCGCCGCCACTTGTGAACCTGGAGCTCCCCTCAGAACCGGTAGCCCACTCCGCCTAAAAAGATATCGGCATCCCGCTCGTAGCTGGTGACGATGCGGTTCCAGCAGGCGCGCACGGCCCAGTGCGGCGTGAAGCGGTAGCTGCCGGTGAGCGAAATAATACCAGAAAGGGGCCGGGAGCCTTCCGGATGGCGGTAGTGTCCCACGTTGAAATAGGCGCCCCCGCCTGCCCCGACGCTGAGGGCGCCGTCGAGGAGTTGCTCGGTTGCCCAGAGCTGGGTGATCACGCCGTCGCGCCGGATCAGCCGGTTGTCGCCCTCGTAGAGTCCGGCCAGCGTCCAGTCGAGGTGCCGCGACAGATGGCGCCGGTATTCGAGGCCTGCGGCGACGGACTTCTGGGAATCCAGGCTGTTCACGATGGTCTGCCCCAGAAACAGGGTGACCTCGTTGCGTATTTCCTGCTCCGGCGTGGCCGCTTTGGGGGCAAGGGATTCCAGGGCGGGTTCGAACTGGTATCCGAGACCTGCCAGGACCGAGACCGAGTCGAACCCGCTGGGTCCCTTGACCCAATTGCTGCGCAGCTCGAAGAGGAGGTCACTCTCCGTGTGCCAGGTGGCGGCCGCGCTGAGCATCGCCTTCCAGCCATGGTCGTTGGAAAACCCCTGGGGATCCGGGCGGCTGGCGGTGTCCAGGAAAAAGTACGGGCCTGCCGCGGCGGCAAGGGCAAGCCGGCGGTCGAGCAGCTCGGTGCGCGTCCAGAGCTGCACGGTGTAGCCGTCCCTGTGGTGTCCCGTGATGTGACCCTCGTTCAGGTAGCAGACGCCTGCGGCGAGATGTTTCAACAGATCCCGCCGGTACTCAAGCTGCCAGGAGTAGGTTCGCTCTGACGGGTCCGAGGCCTGCACCGCCCCGCCGAGGATATAGAGTTCCCGTGCGAACGCCGCTTGCGCCACGGCTGCCAGTATCAGGGCGGCAACCGCGCAGATGAATGCCCTATGCTTGAGCGGGTCCATGGTGTCGCCTTGGGTCCGATTGGTCAGGTAAAAGCGAAGGCCCCCCGATCGACGGAGGGCCTTCGCAGATGGGGCGGGGCTCCCCGGATCCTTCCCGGTCGCTCCGCTCTCTAACCACCCAACCTGAGCTAACTAACCATTTTCATTTTCCTGCCGCAACTGCAGGAACCCGGATGCTGGCTGATGGTGCCGCCTTTGCACGAGACAGGGCAGGCATACTTGCCCACGATAGGGATTGCCCTGTCCCTTTGTTCAAGGTAGGCCTTGCCGTCTGCCACACGGGCAACCTTCGCCGGCACCAGTTCTGCCCCGCAGCCGCAGTTCCCCTTGCTCCTCGACAGGGTGTCGCAGGGGCAGCTATCCTGGCGGCTGCAGGCGTAGACCACCTCTCCCGCGGAGAGCTTCATCGTGATGCGATCGGCATAAACGGCGGTCGCCAGCAGGACGCTCATCAATACCGCGTACACCCAGATCACGACCCTGTTCATGGTGCCCTCCCCGCAAGCGCTCTGAGTACCTGCTATTTGAGCCGTGCCTCGGCTGCCTGCCAGTTGATGTTCAGGAAAAAGGCGCTGATGTAGTCTGCCCTCTTGAGGCCGTAATCGATCATGAAGGCGTGTTCAAAGACATCCAGGATCAGAATCGGCATGCAGCAGGCAGGGTGCCCCACGTCATGCTCGTTGATCCAGACGTTTTGCAGCCTGCCGGTGGTCATATCCTGGTAAAGGATGGCCCAGCCGATGCCGCGCATGGCGCCGGTAGCTTTGAAATCCTGTGCCCATTCGTCGTAGCTGCCGAATTCCTGGTGGAGCTTGGTGGCGAGACGTCCATCGGGGCTGATGGGCGTTGTGCCGCCCAGATTCTCGAAATAGCACTCATGCAGCCGCATGCCGTTGAACTCCCAGCCGTAGCGGCGCTTGAGTTCGGCAAACTCGGGGGTCGCCCCTTTCCCCTCCTTGCGCAGCCGGGTGAGCGTATCGCCAACCGTATTGGTATTGTTTACGTATCCCTGGTACAGCGTGAAGTGGTTTTTGAGAAGCGTCTCGCTGAAGCCAGCCATGCCGATGAGTTTCGTGTAGTCTTTGGTCTCGTACGCCGTCATAACTCTCTCCTTGTGTTTGGTTGATAAACGATCCCGACTTCCTCTGAACTCCTTTACTCAATGCCTCCCGGCGTGGTGGTCAGGCGCTGCGTCCCTCGCTCTTTGACCAGGCACACGGGATGAGTTCTTGTCAGCTTTCATCCATCCGGGGCAATGCAGCACGGTCCGCAAAAGCAGCTGCCGTCCTGCTTTTTGCCTTCCTTGGTGAACGTGGGCTCACCTGCTAATTTTACACGCAAGGATGTTAGTGTCAATTAAGTATAAATCTGCGGGTGCGCCCGTAACACCGGATGGCATGGGCGTGCAGGATCCCTGGAATGTGGATGCTGCAGCAAAGGGGGTGCTGGTCAAGCGGATGGGAATAGGCGGTTCTTGAGACTGAAGGGGGGGGCGTGCGGAGGCTCTCAGACAGTGCGGGGTGCAACCGCCTGGAGCCAAGACAGTGCAGCGTTGCTAAAAATCGTACTTCAAAGTCAGTCCGGTCATTTCCTTGCTTATGTCAGGCAGGATGGTGAGCCTGTTCGCCGTTTTGTTCTTTTCTTCCTTGTGATAACTCAACAAGGCTTTGCTGGTAAAGTAGCCGAGGGCTGCCCCGAAGAAGACGTCCGAACTCCAGTGTGCATTGCTGTAAACGCGTGACAGGCCGGTGAGCGTTGCCAGGCCATAGGCGATGGTCGGAACGTAGGCGTTATCCTTGTACACGTCGGCAAATACCGTAGCGATGGAAAAAGCGGAGGCCGTGTGACCGGAGCTGAAGGAGAGATTTTTCATACTAAAACTGGGTCCGTCCCAGGTAGTGGACACGTCTCCGGAGTTGGGCCGATGCCGGTCAGCCAGCATCTTGAGGCCGGAGGTCATGACGCCGGATATGGCGAAGCTTTCTATCGCGAGCAGGGACGCCCTGCGGGCCTTGCTGTCGTCGGCCAGGTAGCCGTACAGATAAAAGGCGCCTATTGGCGGAAGGGTGTAGAAGGGGTCACCGAGGTCGTTCCCCACCAGGGCGAACTTCGAGGCGACCGGACTCTGGTGGCTTTGGGCAAAGTCCTTTACCTTCTGGTCGACGAGGAACAGGCTGGAGGTGACTCCGAGCACCAGTCCGAGCTTGAGCCAGTCTCTGGTCTCCCAGTGCACCGGCGAGGCCACCATCTTGCCGGTGTCGACGAGGTAACCCTTCAAGTACTTCAGGTTTAAACTGTCGATGTCACTTGTGGTTCCATCCCCGGGCTTTACTTCTTGTTGCTCCGGTGCCGTTATGCCTATTGCTGCATGTGCCGAAAGGGGCTGACTCGAATATGCTGCGCTTCCTGATAGAGGCTGACTGGAAGATGATGCATAGACAGGAAGGCTAAAGAGGGCCGCGCTCAGAAGAATAATGCCTGCAGTTAGTTTGTTTACCATGCTGTGGTATTCCGATAATGAGGTTTCATGCGGTCTACCTAATGATAGGTCGACTCCTTTCGCTTTAATCTTTACATCGACATGGTAATAGTTGCCGATGTAAAAAACAACTGAATAACAGTTATTTACGGCTAATGCTTCATGCTCGGCTTTATGGTGTGCGGGCGCCCCGAAGTAGGCGAGGGGCGAGGCGTCTCTCGGAATTTGGACTGCAAAGCCGCAGGCATGGTTGGCCCAGCGATACTGCCGCTTTACGTCATGAGGCAGGTGAAGAATAATGGCGCAGCAGGTGCGGGGAAGTGGTCAGTCCCAGCCAATTCAATCTTTCTAATCGTCTGATAGTGTGGTAGTATCCCGGAAAATTGTCAAACACGAGCGGGGAGGCGAGGGCCTGGTGCACGGCGTCGCTCGTTCGTTCGCGGCACTGTTTGTTTGTGGTTAGGTAAAGGGGGGATACGGTGAATATTTACATCGAATGTTTTGTGATGATTCCGTTTGTTGTCATTATGTTTCAGTTTTATCTATGGATCGTTTCATTGAAGGGTGTCGAGAAGCAGAAGCACTGCAGAGCCCTTGGCGTTATCTACACTACCCTGGGAACGGTCTGCTTCATGTTCAGGTCGGCCCCGTTGGCTGCCGTCGGCTTGATCCTCTTCATGCTCGGTTTGCGCCTGATAGCCCATGGCCTGGACCGAATCGACAAGAATACCTTCATTGACCGGTTCCACGAGGACCAGTAGTGTTCACGGCAGGCTGCCGGGCCTTGGTCCGCCCGGGGTGATTTTACGCAAAAAAAACTGCAGGGACATCTTTCTTGCACATTTGTGCTGCAATCTCGCAGAAAATCGGGCGTCAAACATACGGGACCAACGCAGTTCGGATCACTCGGGGCAGGTAGGGTCGAATACTCGTTCGCCCCTGCGCAAGGTGCCGCGAGGTAAGGATGACCAAGTCGAACTGCCTGCAGAAACGGCATCCCCTGCCGCGATCACGCGTCCTGGAGGACGCTCCTGCAGGATTTGATTCAATGTTCCAACTTAAAGAGATCGGTGTTAATCAAGCGACGAGGTGGGGTCTGTGAAAAAAATTGCAAGTATCGTCGTGTTGCTGCTGCTGGCAGCCCTTGGGGTGGGGGGGTATTTCTACTTCAAGCAGCCGCCCAAGGCGCAGTACAAGACGCTCAAGGTGGAGCGGGGTTCCATCGTCTCAACCGTTTCCGCAACGGGAACCCTGAACGCCGTGGTCACCGTCCAGGTCGGCACCCAGGTCTCCGGCACGCTTTCCAAGCTCTACGTCGACTTCAACTCCCAGGTCAAGAAGGGGCAGCCGATCGCCCAGATCGACCCGGCGCTCTTTAACTCCGCCGTTGAGCAGGCGCGCGGCAACGCGCTCAATGCGGAAGCGAACCTGGGCAAGGCCCGGGTGACGCTGGCAGACACCAAGCGGACCCTGGGCAGAAACAGGCAGCTCCTGGAGCAGGGGATCATCGCCCAGAGCGACCTGGATGTCGCGCAGGTCGCCTACGACGCGGCGCAGATGGGGATCCGGGGCGCACAGGCGAGCATCGTGCAGACCCGCGGCGCTCTCAAACAGGCCGAGACCAACCTCCACTATGCGACCATCAGGTCGCCGGTGGACGGCATCGTGGTGTCCCGCAACGTGGACGTGGGGCAGACGGTGGCCGCCTCCTTTCAGACCCCTACGCTCTTCACCATCGCCCAGGACCTGACCAAGATGGAGATCGACACCAGCGTGGACGAGTCCGACATCAGCCGGGTCAAGGTCGGCCAGCCGGCGAGCTTCACCGTGGACGCCTACCCGGAACAGCAGTTCACCGGCAGCGTGATCCAGATCAGGAACGCCCCCGTCGTCACCCAGAACGTGGTCACCTACGTGACCGTGATCGGCGTGAGCAACAAGGATCTCTTGCTGAAGCCCGGGATGACTGCGAACGTCTCGGTACAGACCCAGAAAAAGGATGACGTGCTGAAGATCCCGAGCGCTGCCCTCAGGTTCAAACCGAAAGCAGGCAAGGAGGAAAAGGGCGCCAGGGGAGGGAAGGGGGCAGGTGACGGCTCTTCAGGCAGGGAACAGAAGGGTCCCGGCGCGAAGGGCGTTCAGAAGAGGGCGGCAGGCCAGAGGGTCTACCTTTTGAAGGAGGACGGCACGCCGACCCCCGTTTCGGTCACGACCGGCATCTCCGACGGCGGCTTAGTGGAACTCGTCCAAGGCGAACTGAAGGAGGGCGACGAGGTGATCATCGAGCAGGTCACCCAGGGGAAGAAGCCCGGCGGCATGGGCTCGCCCATGGGACCGAGGTTTTAGATGAGCGAGGTCGTACGTCTCAAGGACGTCGCCAAGGTCTACACCATGGGCGGGGAGCGTGTCGAGGCGCTCTCCGGGGTCTCCTTCAGTGTCAGCTCCGGAGAGTTCGTCTCCATCATGGGCGCTTCGGGAAGCGGCAAGTCCACCTGCATGAACATCCTAGGCTGCCTGGACGTCCCTTCCCGCGGCGCCTACCTGCTGGACGGGGTGAACGTCGGGGAGCTCTCCCAGAACGAATTGGCCGAGATACGCAACCGCAAGCTCGGCTTCGTGTTTCAGGGCTTCAACCTGCTCGCCAGGACCACCGCCCGCGAGAACGTCGAGCTGCCTCTGGTCTACGGTCAGGTCCCCGCCGCCCAGAGGCGCGAGCGGGCCATGGCGGCGCTCGAACGGGTGGGGCTTGCCGGCCGGGAAAGCCATTACTCGAACCAGCTCTCGGGGGGGCAGCAGCAGCGGGTCGCCATCGCGCGGGCGCTGGTGAACGAGCCATCCATCATCTTAGCCGACGAGCCGACCGGCAACCTGGACTCCAGGACCACGGTGGAGATCATGACCATATTCCAGCAG
>DATCHY010000386.1:0-5973 GCA_036508065.1 Geomonas sp.
GGTCCTGGCAGCGCTGCTCTTGCAGATGACGCTGCTGCCGAGATACCTCCAGGACCCCTTTCAGCCCAACCTGATCATCATCCTGGTCGTCTACCTGGGGCTCAAGCTGCCGCACCGCTTCGCCGGTCTGGCCGCCTTTGGCCTGGGGCTGCTCCAGGACAGCTTCAGCGGCATCTACCTCGGACTGCACGCCTTCTCGTACCTCTGCATCTACACGCTGCTGTCGGAGCTGGCGGACCGCCTCTATACGAACAACCGCGCCCTGCTCGTGCTGGTGGTGTTCCTGGCGACCATCATGAGCGCCCTTTTGAGTCTGCTGATGCTGGCTATTTTCTCCGTCTCCAAAGGGCTTTACTCCTCGCTTCTTCCGGCGCTGATCCCCCAGGCCCTGGTGAACGCTCTGGTCGCCTCGCTGCTCTTCGTTTTCCCGCTTCCGGCGGCTGAGGAGGCGCGATGAAGCTGCAACAGAACATCCTCCCCGAGGGGGACGGTGGGCGCCGGATCATCTGGCTCTCCATCGGCGCCTTCGTCATGTTCTTCCTGCTCCTGTCCCGGCTCTGGTACCTGCAGGTGGTCGACACCGACAACCTGCTGGACCAGTCCGAGAGCAACCGGCTCCGCTTTGTCCCGGTGGCGGCGCCGCGCGGCGCCATTTTGGACCGAAACGGCAAGGTGCTGGTCTCCAATACCCCCTCCTTCAGCGTCGCGGTGATACCCCAGGACGTCAAGAACAAGGAGCAGCTGATTGACAACCTGGCCCGCTACCTGAACCTGGACCGCAAGGAAATCGAGGACAAATGGAACAAGGGGCAGGGGAGGGCGAAGTACTACCCGCTGGTGATCGCCTCCGGGATCAGCCGGGACCAGATGGAGTTCCTGGAGGAAAACCGCCTCGCCCTCTCCGGGGTGAACATCGAGATGAAACCGGTCCGGGCCTACCCCAACGCCCAGCTCGCCTCGCACCTGCTCGGTTATCTCGCGGAGATCTCCGAGGAGGAACTGGGTGCCGAGCGCTACAAGGATTACAACGCCGGCGACTATACCGGCAAGAGCGGCATCGAAAGGAGCTGGGAGAGTTTCCTGCACGGCACGGACGGAGGGCGTCAGATCGAGGTGGACGCGCGCGGCAGGTTCCTGCGGACCGTGGAGGAGACCGGCTCGAGCGTGGGCAACTCTGTGGTTCTCACCATCGACCTCGAGCTGCAGAAGGTGGCGGAACAGGCCTTCGGCGACAAGGCGGGGGCTGCGGTAGCGATCGACGTGAACAGCGGAGAGGTCCTCGCCTTCGCCAGCAATCCGGGGTTCGACCCGGCGCTCTTTACCGGACGCATGCCTCCGGACAAGTGGAAGGAGTACCTGGAGGACAAGCGGCACCCGCTGGAGAACAAGGCCCTGAAGGGGATGTACCCCCCCGGCTCCACCTTCAAGATCATCACGGCCATCGCCGGCCTTGAGGCGGGGCTGATCGATCCGCACACGACAATCGACTGCCCGGGCTACTACAAGTTCGGCAACTCCACTTTCAAGTGCTGGGATAAGAAGGGACACGGCCAGGTCGACCTGAAGAAGGCGCTCAGGGAGTCGTGCGACGTCTACTTCTACAAGCTGGCCGAGCGGCTCGGGGTGGACCGGATCGCCGCCTGCGCCAAGCGTTTCGGCCTCGGCGCGCCGCTCGGGATCGGCCTGGAGAACGAGAAGGGGGGGATAATACCGACCCAGGAGTGGAAGCTGAAGCGCTTCGGCAAGAAGTGGTTCCAGGGCGAGACCCTCTCCGTCGGCATCGGGCAGGGGTATGTGCTCACCACCCCGGTACAGCTTGCCTCCATGATGGCGACGGTTGCCAATGAGGGGATCGTGTACCAGCCGCACCTGGTGAAGCGGATCGTCGACTCTGAGGGGAAGGTGCTCAAGGAGTTCCCGCCCCAGGTGACCGGGAGGAGCGGGATCAAGCCCGAGACCTATCGCCTGGTCAAGGAGGGTCTCCTGGCCGTCGTCAACGAGCCGCACGGCACCGGCTCCACGGCGCGCCTCTCCGAGGTGAAGGTGGCCGGGAAGACCGGCACCTCGCAGGTGGTGAAGCTCCGGGACAGCAAGGGGGAGGTGCCGTACCAGTTCAGGGACCACGCCCTATTCGTTGGCTTTGCCCCTTACGACAAGCCGGAGATAGCCGTTGCCGTCATCATCGAGCACGGCGAGCACGGCGGGAGTGCGGCCGCCCCGATAGCGGGGAAGCTGCTCAAGGCGTATTTCGAGGGGAAGGGCGTCATCAGGAAACCGGTGCCAAAGCCGGCCAGCACAAGCGACTCCGAAGAAACAATTGACAATTGACAACTCTGAACTCTTAACTCTGAACTCTGAACTCTGAACTCTGAACTCTGAACTCTGAACTCTGAACTCTGAACTCTAGTAGAGGTTCGCAATGTTTGACAGAAGACTCTTCACCAACTTCGACTGGACGCTCTTGGCGCTGGTGCTGCTCATCACCGGCTTCGGCGTCGTCAACATATACAGCGCCACATCCTCCTACCGCGATATGGCGACCCCCTATTTCCTGAAGCAGATCTACTGGATCGTCGCCGGACTGGTTCTCTGCCTGACGGTCTGCAGCCTTGACTACCACATGCTGGAGGATTTCGCCTACTGGCTCTACGGCGCGGTGCTGCTCTTGCTCGTGCTGGTGCTGGTGGCCGGCAAGACCTCCATGGGGGCGACACGCTGGATACACCTCGGCTTCTTCAGCATCCAGCCCTCGGAGCCGATGAAGATCGTCATCATCATGACCTTCGCCCGCTTCTTCAGCCGCTACCCGACCTTCAAGGGGCTGACCCTGAAGGACCTGGCCTACCCGCTCTTGCTGCTGGGGGCTCCGGCGCTCCTCATCATGAAACAGCCGGACCTTGGGACCGCCATCCTGGTCGTGCTCATCGCCGGGACCATGCTCCTCTTCGTCGGTGTGCGCTGGTCTTCTCTGGCCTCCCTGTTCGCCGCTGCCATACCTATCCTCTATTGCGGCTGGCGCTTTGCCCTGCACGATTACCAGAAAAACAGGATCTACAACTTCCTCAACCCCGACCTCGACCCCCAGGGGAGCGGCTACCACATCATCCAGAGCAAGATCGCGGTCGGTTCCGGCGCCACCTTCGGCAAGGGGTTCCTGCACGGCACCCAGTCGCAGCTGCGCTTCCTCCCGGAGCAGCACACCGATTTCGCGTTCTCCGTCTTCGGCGAGGAATGGGGCTTCGTCGGCTGCTTCGTGATGCTGACGCTCTACCTGTTCCTGGTACTCTGGGGTCTCGGGATCGCCAAGAGGTGCAACGACCGTTTCGGATCGCTCCTAGCCGTCGGCGTCTCCGCCATGCTTTTCTGGCACATCGTCATCAACATGGGAATGGTGATCGGCCTCTTCCCTGTGGTCGGTGTACCGCTCCCTTTCTTCTCCTACGGCGGGACCTCCATGGTCACCTCCATGGTGGGGGTGGGGATCCTGCTGAACATCAGCATGCGGCGCTTCATGTTCTGATTCGGCCTGCCCGGCTTCTACCCGGATGCGGCACAAGGAAGTCTTCTCCATGCGGATAACCATCGTAGAGCCCTACTGCACCGGCTCGCACGCCGCCTGGGCTCATGAGTACGCGTCGCACAGCCGCCACGACGTGGAACTCCTGACGCTGCCGGGCCGCAACTGGAAATGGCGCATGCACGGCGGCGCGGTCACCCTGGCGTCCCGGTTTCTCGCCTCGGCGCACCTTCCGGAACTGATCCTTGCCACCGACATGCTCGATCTCACCACCTTCCTGGCACTTACCAGGGGTGCGAGCGGCGGCTGCCGCTGCGCCCTCTATTTCCACGAGAATCAGCTCACCTACCCCTGGTCCCCCGGAGACCCTGACACGGCCCAGAAAAGGGATCTGCACTACGCCTTCATCAACTACGCCAGTGCCCTGGCCGCCGATGCGGTCCTCTTCAACTCCTCCTACCATAAGGACGCCTTCCTGGGGGCGCTCCCGGGCTTCCTCAGGGGCTTTCCGGACGCAACCGAACTGGCCTCGGTGCAGCGTATCGCTGAAAAGAGCCGCGTCCTGCCGCTCGGCATGGACCTGAGAAGGCTCGACCGGCACCGGCCTCAGACCGTCGAGGCTTCCGCCCCTCCGCTCATCCTCTGGAACCACCGCTGGGAGTACGACAAGGACCCCGAGGCGTTCTTCTCGGCGCTCTATCAGCTTGCCGACGAGGGGATGGATTTCAGGGTGGCGGTACTCGGGGAGTCCTTCGGGAGGGCTCCGGCCGTATTCAAACAGGCGCGGGAGAGGCTCGGAAGCAGGGTGGTGCAGTGGGGCTATCTGGAGAGTTTCGCCCAGTATGCGCAGTGGCTCTGGCGTGCCGACATCCTGCCGGTCACTTCCCGGCAGGAATTCTTCGGCGCCAGCGTGGTTCAGGCCCTCTACTGCGGCTGTGCCGCGCTGCTGCCGGAAAGGCTTGCCTATCCCGAACATGTGCCGGCTGAAAATGCGGCACAATTCCTGTACCGGGACGGTGAAAACCTGGCCGACCGGCTGAGGGCGCTTCTCGCCGGGAGAAGTGGTGCTGGCGCATCGCTGAGCGGTTTTGTCGGGCGCTACGACTGGGAGAACCTCGCTCCCGTCTACGATGCCTTCCTGGAGCGGCTGGCGGCAGGGAAACCGCCGATCCCGTAACAACCGGTAAAGGGCGTCCCGACATGAACCCCGCAAAGGGGGTCCTCACGCGAAAAGCCGATTACGAAAGCCATGGATACCCGTAGAGGGTGTCCCTACAAGACACCTCAGATTCCGCCCCTTGCGCGTGTCGTGTTTTACCGGGAGGAACGCGCCTAAGGCTTCGGTGCCCCGGTAGATCTTTTCCCTTCTGCTACTGTAAATCCAATGAATTTAAATTGTTGAACCAGCCTGATAGTTTTTTGCACACGGGGTGACTGCGGGGGGTACGCTTTTTGTAGAGGATTGCACTTCGCTTCTGAGGGAGGAGGGGCGCCTGGGATGCGCCCCTTTTACCCGATTACGCTGCCTGCCTGCTTACGGTGATAATCTCATTGCATCTCTCAAGCCAGACGGTGCCGCACGAGGTGCACTCCAAGAGGTCCTTGGCGTAGCCGTCAGAGTGCATGTCAATCTCGATACTTTTTTTGTCGTTACATGTTGGGCAATGCATGTTGTTTTCTCCTGTGTCAAAGTTTTGTATACTCACTATATAGAACGCCCCGCACACGCGCAAGTCTCTTTTTTGTCAAAAAGTGACGTAAAACAGCTGTTTACATATTTCCACTCCGCTGTGCGCCGAGCCCCCATTTTAAAACAAACACTCTCCCCCTTTTTTTATATTGCCTCAACTCCTGCATAACTAGCTGTAAACATGGCATTAACTGTAAATAGAACAAGAGTATGTACGGACAGTCAAAATCGGTTGTTTTTTACGTAAACGTGATAGACGTGAAGCTTTTTTTTTCGTGTTTAATTTTGGAAAACAATGGTTTGATTTCTCCGCGTTGGTGCTGGCCTGTTTTTCCGGCAAAAGTGGATCGCACCCATTTTAGTCTGGAAAATATCGCAACTAGGTGCTATTATTTGTTGCCGTTAATTTTCTGGGGTGTAGCCGTCAGGCACTGTTGCGGTCTGGCCAGCCTGAAGCGGGGCAGCGGACTGCCAAAAAACTGCAAGTTTACCGGGCAGTTACCCCCGCGGACCCAGCTCGCGTCAGCTGAAGAGGAGCCTTGCCATGAAAGAAGCGATGTTCTATGAGAAGCTCGAGGGCGGGCGCGTGCGTTGCGGGCTGTGCCGCTTCCGCTGTCTGATCGGTACAGGAAAGAGGGGGCACTGCACGGTGCGCGAAAACCGCGAAGGGGTCCTCTACTCCCTGGTCTACGGCAGGGCTGTCGCGGAGCAGGTTGATCCCATAGAGAAGAAACCGCTCTTCCACTTTCTCCCCGGCAGCCGTTCC
>DATCHY010000387.1:0-5628 GCA_036508065.1 Geomonas sp.
GCCAGGACTGCGCTCTCCGCCTACCTCGAGGAGCGGGGCAATCCGGAAGCCGGCAGTCCGCTGATCCTGAACGCGCGGGGGGGAAGGCTAACCCGCCGCAGCGTCGGCAGGATCGTGGACGCCCACATGCTCCTGATCGCCTCCATGCGCAAGGTTTCCCCGCACACCCTGCGCCACACCTTCGCGACCCACCTGCTGGAGGGGGGCGCCGACCTGCGTGCCATCCAGGAGTTGCTGGGACACGCATCGCTCTCAACCACCCAGAAGTACACCCACGTCAGCATCGACCGCCTGATGGAGGTCTACGACAAGGCGCACCCGAAGGCGCGCGGCTGAAAAGGCCTCCCGCGCCGGATCGCCGCGGCCAGTTCGGGTTAGAACCTAGCCATCTTGACACGTTAGCTCGTATCTGCTTGTTCTCCTGGGACCAAAGTTGTATCTTGGCACTGAGGCCAAGAGATCACCCGGTTCTCACCCACGATTTACCGGAGCAGGCAGACCGAACGCTCAAGGTTCGCCTCCCTTTCCTGCACTGATTCCAAGCCCGGGAACCATAGCGCTGATGACCGACAGACCGCTCTACAACAGCAAGATCATCAACACGTTCGTCAAACTTGTCGAATGGAAGTACCCCCACGTCGACCTGAACCGGGTGCTGCACGAGGCAGGCATAGAGCCGTATGCGGTGAGCGATGAAGGGCACTGGTTCACCCAGGGGCAGGTCGATCTTTTTTTCGAACGACTGGTGCAGGCAACGGGCAACCCGCGCATCGCCAGGGAAGCCGGCCAGTTCGGGGCGTCGGTGAAATCGCTCGGGTTCATGAGAAAGTATCTGCTCGGGCTGATCGGGCCCGGCAATGCGTTCATCGCCATCAAAAAACCGACTTCCAGCCTCACCAAGTCATCAGCCTACGAAGCGAGAAAGATTTCCGCCAACAAGGTGGAAATCACCGTCACTCCCGCCGACGGGGTCCAGGAAAGCCCGTACCAGTGTGAGAACAGGCTCGGTTTTTTCGAGGCGATGCTAACGACCTTCAACTGCGGCAACCCCGTCATAGAACATCCGGAGTGCATGTTCACAGGAGCCAAGGCCTGCAGGTATCTGGTCTCCTGGAAGATGACCCTCCCTATCCGGATCAGGACGGTCAGAAGCTACCTGGCCCTCGCCCTCCTGATTCTCTGCGCCGCAGTCGCCCCCTGGTATCCATGGCAGGTACTCAGCGGTCTATTGCCGTTATCGACGATCCTTCTGCTGGCATGCTCCTTCCTGGAGAATCTCCTGGAGAAAAGAGAGCTGTATGCCGCGCTCTCCAGTCTCAAGGAAACCACCGATGAGCTTCTCGATCAGGCCGGGGTGAATTACAACAACGCCCTCATGGTGAACGAAGTGGGGCAGGCGATCAGCAAGCAAGCGGGCATCGACGAGGTCCTGGAAAACGTGATAAAGGCCCTGGAGAACCGGCTCAGCTACGACCGGGGCTTGATCCTGCTGGCGGACCCGGACCAGGCCAGGCTCGCATTCCGCACCGGTTTCGGCTATTCCGAAGAGCAGTTGTCGGTCCTCAAGGAGACCTCCTTCAATCTCGCCAATCCCGAGTCCACCGGGGTCT
This sequence comes from Geomonas sp., assembly GCA_036508065.1. Classification (GTDB taxonomy): domain Bacteria; phylum Desulfobacterota; class Desulfuromonadia; order Geobacterales; family Geobacteraceae; genus Geomonas. The sequence continues at coordinate 1,611 of DATCHY010000387.1, forward strand.
TCGTGGTCTGTTTTCGCGAGCACAAACCCATCCTGATCAACGATTTTACCGATGTATCCAGGCTTCACTCCTTCCAGAGCCTGCAGTTCGCCGAAAAAATCGGGGCACAATCTTTCATCTGCTGCCCCATAGTTTGCGAGGGCGAGTCGCTCGGGGTCCTGGCAGTCGACAATATCAAGACCAAGAAAGCGCTGGTGCAAAGCGATATGAGTCTGCTGATGGGAATTGCGCCGGTAATCGGGATGAGTCTTCGCAATGCCATGTACATTGAACGTGAAAGGCTGAGGGCCGAGCAGATGCGTCAGTCGCAGAAAATGGAGGCTGTCGGACAACTGGCAGGCGGCATCGCCCACGATTTCAACAACCTCCTTACCGCGATCATCGGCTTCGCCACGCTGGCACAGATGAACATGGAGAAGGAAAATCGGTCGGTACAGTACCTGAACGAAGTCCTGGTCGCCTCGGAACGTGCCGCCCTCCTGACCCAGGGACTGCTTGCCTTCAGCAGGAAGAAACAGGCCACAAATCCTGCGACCTTCGACTTGAACCGCATCGTCGAAAAGATAGAAAAGCTATTGAGAAGGCTCATCTCCGAGGAAATCGAGCTGGTCATCGCACCTAGCGACCAGCCGTTGCCTGTCGTTGCCGATGCCGGCCAGATAGACCAGATCATCATAAATCTGGCAACCAACGCCCGCGACGCCATGGTCCGCGCCGGGGTACTGACCATCGAGACGAGTTCGGTGCAATTGACTGCGGATTTTATCGAAGCTCGCGGCTTCGGTGCAGTTGGGCGCTACGCCAGACTTGCCGTCAGTGACACAGGCATGGGGATGGATGAGGCAATCAAGGCGCATATCTTCGAGCCTTTCTTTACCACAAAGGAGGTGGGAAAAGGAACGGGGCTCGGCCTCGCCATAGTCTACGGGATTGTCAAGCAGCATGGCGGTTACATCGACGTCGACAGCCATCCGGGCAAGGGGACCACCTTCACGGTCTATTTACCTCTGCTGCAAGAAGATGCCATGCCAGAGCCTCTAGCCCAGGCCCGGCAGATCTCCCATCGTGGTAGCGGGACCGTGCTCGTCGTGGAAGATTCCCCGGAGGTGAGAAAGCTCACCAGGCAGGTTCTGGAAGATCATGGCTATCGGGTCATCGAGGCGGTCGATGGACAGGACGCGGTGGAAAAGTTCCTCAAACACCAGGACGCGGTGAGGCTGATCATCATGGATGTCGTCATGCCAAAGATGAACGGCAAGGAGGCCTTCGCCGAGATCGCCAAAATCCGGCCCGGGACCAAGGTGCTCTTTACCAGCGGCTATACCCCCGACGACGTCATTAAGAAGGGGGTTCTCTTTGAAAAGGACAATTTCCTCGCCAAGCCGTCTTCACCGCAGACCCTGCTCAGGATGGTCCGGGAACTACTGGCTTGAAATCTGTTCTACGTTCTACGTTCTACGTTCTAAGTTCTAAGTTCTAAGTTCTAAGTTCTAAGTTGGTTGGTACTGAACCGGTATTGTAGAGATACTCTTTGCTTGTGGATATCCTGCAAGTGATCGGCGGGCACAGCCCACCCTACGGTATCCGTTTGTTGATCTGAATAATTACAACACCTTGAGATGGTCGAATAGTTACAAGCGAACGCAAAAAGAGGCCCCGTCGTTTCCGGCGGGGCCTCTTTTCATGTGCAGCGGGCTTTAGTCTAGTCTTCGCAGAGGTCGACCTTGACGTTCCAGTTCTTGAGCTTCATGGTGCCGTTACGCTCAAGGTTGAGATGCATCTTGAAGGCGCGGTCCCACATCTGCGGCTCGTGGCCGACTTTCCTGGCCAGGCAGTCTTTTTCCGCGATATTCAGGTACTCGGTCAGCTGCTCCCTGTAATCCGGGTGTGCGCACTTCGCGATGATCAACCTGGCGCGCTCCTTCGGCGCCACCCCGCGCAGGTCGGCCAGACCCTGCTCGGTGATGACGCAGTCGAGGTCGTGCTCGGTGTGGTCGATGTGCGAGCAGTGCGGCACGACACATGAGATGCCGGTCGGGTCGGTCTTGCTCGGACGTGACGACGGGGTGTGCATCATCTTCAGGTAGCCGTTACGCAGGAAGTCGCCGGAGCCGCCCAGGCCGTTGATCATGCGGGTACCGCCGACCAGGGTGGAGTTGGCGTGCGCATATATGTCGATCTCGACCGGGGTGTTCATCGCGATGCACCCCAGACGGCGGATCGGCTCCGGTGCGTTGGAGATGGAGAGCGGACGCAGGGTGATCTTGTCGAAGTACTTGTCCATGTTCTCGAAGAAGCGCGGGAAGCCGGGCGACGCCGAAAGGGAGAGCGAGCAGGACGAAGCGTGGTCCAGCTTGCCCGAGTCGAACAGGTCGAGCATGGTGTCCTGCAGCACTTCGGTGTAGACGGTCAGATTGGAGAAGGGCCCCTTGGCCAGGCCGCCGATGACGGCGTTGGCGATGGAACCTACGCCCGACTGGAGCGGCAGCAGGTTCTTGGGGAGACGGCCAGCCTTGACTTCCTGCGTGAAGAACTCGATGACGTGGTTCGCGATCGCCTCGGAGGTGTCGTCCTGCTCGGCAAAGGCGCGACCCTGGTCGCGGAGTTTGGACTCGACGACGGCGATGATCTTGTTCGGGTCGCAGGGGATCGAGGTGGAACCGATCCGGGAACCGGCCGTGACGATGTTGAACGGCTGACGGTTAGGCGGGATCGCCGGGGTCAGCAGGTCGTGGATCCCTTCGAAGGAGGGCTGGCCGGTGTTGACCTCGATGATGATCCTGTCGCAGATCATCAGTATTTCAGGGATGACGCCGCAGGATGAGGTCGGGACCAGGCTGCCGTCTTCCTTGATGGCGGAGACTTCGATGATGGCGAGGTCGAGACGGCCGCTCTCGGAATCCTTGGTGTAGAACCCGTAGCCCAGATCCTGGGCGAACAGGGAAAGGTGCTTGTCGCCCATGCGGATGCGGCCCTGGTTGATGCCGGCGGCGATGTTCTTGCCGGTCTGGTACGGCCAGCGGCGGTCGATCATGTCGTTGACGGCCCAGCGGTCCTCGGTCTCGGCACCGACGGAAGCGCCGATGAAGAGGTTGAACTTCAGCTTGCCCTGCAGGTTGTTCTTCTCGACGTGTTCAGCCAGTGCGATCGGCACGACCTTCGGATAGCCGGCAGGGGTGAAGCCGGACCAGCCGAGGTTCATACCGTTCTTGAAGAACGGAATGGTCTGCTCGGGTGTCATAACCTTGCTCATAAGGGATTTGCATTTCACGCGGTCTTGCAGTGTGCCGTAATCGGACATCTTTTCCTCCTGTTTTGTTTTAGTGTCTACACAAAAGACCAGCTAAACTACCATAACAACTTGATTCGAACAGTTACCTATCCGACAGCAGTGGCCGGAAACTCGGCCAGAAATAGGGTGTTAGCCCAAATTAAAACCGGATTCTACTGAACAGCGTCTACATAGTCAAGGCTAAAAACCGCCCCTTTTCCCGCATCACGACCGTTACCGTTTTCAGCCGGATCAAACGCGGGCGATGCCCCCCGCTCCAGGCAGAGCAAGCCGCACCTGACGTATACAGTACGCAATCTAATCTGAAACGCGCATCTCCGTCAAGAGTAAAAAGTCGTTTCCCCTGAGAAACCTATATTTTAACTACGGCCGGAATCAGCAAAGAGGCCAGGACACCTGGACTCCCATAAACATCACGACGTTTCTCAAAAGAAAAGGTGCCGTATCACGCCCGGTCTCTGCCGGCCCCACGCGGAGCAGCACAACGCGCACCTCACCCGCCACGCTTTGCCCGACAAACGACGAGGGGGAAGCCGTCACGGCTTCCCCCCAAGGGTTCAGATATCATTTTTTGCCATCACCAGACGGCACAAGCAACGGAAGCGACCGGTGCCGGCAGCGCCGCGCTCCCGCGACATCACTCAAGGAATTTCGCCTTGACGATGTAAAACTCGGATTCTCCGAAACAGACGCTCGGCACACCTTTGTGCTGCTCATAGCTAAGCG
>DATCHY010000388.1:0-4468 GCA_036508065.1 Geomonas sp.
ACACCTTGCCGAGGTCGTTGGCCGCCTTGGCCGCCATGTCGTCGTAGCTCTTGACCGCCTTGGCGCACGACTCGAAGTAGCGGCTGGTCTCGATCATGCGCGCCATCTCCACGATCACCTTCACGTTGGAGCTTTCCAGATAGCCCTGCTTCACCTCGGCTTTCGACGGGGTCGGCACTGCCTGGGGGTCCGCCGGCGCGAAGAGCCCCCCGCCCGACTTGGTCATGGCGTAGGGCTTGGGGAAATCGACCAGGGCCAGGGTCCCGGAGGCTGCGCCGTCCACGGTCACGGCCCCGCCGGCACCGATATCGACCCGGCCGCCGGCCACGGTGATCGGCCCGCCCTGCCCCTGCAGCTCGTAGCCGTCCGCGTTGACCAGCCGCCCGCCGGCTCCCCGGTGGAAGTTCCCCTGCCTGGTGTAGGCGGGCCCCTGCGGTGTGTTCACCACGAAGAAGCCGTCGCCGTCCAGGGCCAGGTCCAGCGCGTTGTCGCTTTTCTGCAGCGTCCCGGAGGAAAAGTCGGTGGAAAACCGCTCGTTGCTCAGCACCGGCTCCTGTGACGGATTTTTGACACCAGCCAGTACGCTCTCGAACTGGATCTGGTCCGCCTTGAAACCCGGGGTACTGGCGTTGGCGAGGTTGTTGGAGATTACATCGAGCCGGCGCATAGCCGACAGGTTCCCGGAGAGGGCCGCGTACATGCCGCTGTTCATACTCCCCCCCTCACGCTACGCGCTTCATCTTGCCGCGCAGCCTGATGATCGCCTGGCTGTGCAGCTGCGAGATCCTGGACTCGGTGAGGTCGAGCACGGCGCCGATCTCCTTCAGGTTCAGTTCCTCGTAATAGTAAAGGGTGATGACGATCCGCTCCTTTTCAGGGAGGTTGTCGATCGCCTCGGCGAGCCGCTCCACCGTCTGACGGGCGATCAGCTGGTTCTGGGGGCTTTCGGTCCCCTTGTCCTCCAGGACGTCCAGCAGACCGAAGGAGGAGCCGTCCTCGTCGTGCCAGGCGTCGTCCAGGCTGACGAAGGAGAGCAGGTGTATCTCCTCGAGGAGGCGGAAGTAGTCCTTCAGCTCGAGTCCCATCGCCAGGGCTACCTCGTCGGAGGAGGGGTTTCGGCCCAGGCGCTGCTCCAGCGCCGAGAACTCGCGCTCCAGCCTCTTGAACTTGTCCCTGAGACTCCTGGTAAGCCAGTCCTGTGCCCGCAGCTCATCCATGACGGTGCCCCGGATACGCTGCTCGGCGAAGGTCTTGAACTGCACGCCGCGGGAGGGATCGAAGCGCTCCGCGGCCGAGATGAGCCCGATGACGGCGGCACTCCTCAGATCGTCGCGATCCAGATGGGGGGGGAGCGAAGAGGCAATCCGGTCCACGATGAACTTCACCAGCGGTAGGTGGGAAACCACCAGTTCATCCCTAGTGAGCGGCACACCGCGATGCGCCTCCTGCTCGTACGCTTTAAGAAGACAGTTCATGGTTTCTCAACTCCTTGCGCCGTACGACCGGATCAAGCGGCGTGATAGCAGCACCGGCCGACCCTTCTGTTGTCAAGTTATGCGCCAAGGCCCTGAAACCGAGCGAGGCCTTCGCATCTGGGTAAAGGCGGCAAACGACCCCGTGTCGTCTGACGGCCTCGGTGAGCATTTCGTCCTGCAGGATGCATCCTGAATATTCCATGGAAATCTCCAGGAAACGTCCGGTAATCGTCGAGAGCTTGCGATAGAGCGCTGCCCCCTCCTCCGCGTCCCGGCACATGTTGGCCAACAGCTTGAAATGGAGCCTGTCGTAGCGGCCGGAGAGCGTCTTCATCAGTGCGTAGGCGTCCGTTATGGAGCTGGGCTCCGGCGTCACCACCAGCATGATCTCCCGGGCGGCGGTGGCGAAGCTGGTGACGTTGGCCGAGATCCCCGCGCCGGTATCGATCAGGAAGAAATCGAACCGGTCCTGCAGCTGCCCCATCCCCTGCAGCAGGGAGAGCCTGCCGCTCGGGGAGAGCGACTGGTACTTCTGCACTCCGAGCCCCGCCGGGAGAATCTTGATGCCGTCCCCCCCGTCGATCACGATCTCCTCGACGGTCTTTTCCCCGGAGAGGACGTGGTTCAGGTTGTAGGGGGCCGTTGCTCCCAGCAGGAGGCAGATGCCGCCCGCCCCGGGGTCCGCGTCGACCACGAGTACCCGCTTTCCCAGGCTGGTGAGCGAATCGGCAAGGTTGATCACCACGGAGCTCCTGCCGACCCCCCCTTTGCCGCTGGTGACCGAGATCACCCTGAGCCCTTCGCGCACCTGGAGCCGGTCTTCGGCGATGCTGCGCATTTTTGCGCCCTTGGCGAGCTGCCTGAGCGTATCTGCCTGATCTGTTGCGCCGCGTGATGCAGTCATCGGGTCGACTCCTTGACTACCAGGGCGGCTAGCTTTCTCGATGTCGCAACCTCGATGTCTTCGGGCACCTTCTGCCCGGTGGTGAAGTAGGAAAGCGGCAGCTTGTGCTTCAGGTAAGCGCCCGCGATGCAGCCGAAGCTCTCGCTCTCGTCGAGCTTGGTGAACAGTAGTTTGGTGACCGGGAGCACGCTGAAGGTGGCGACGATCTCGTCGAGCTCCCTCGCCCGGGTGGTGGCTGACATGCAGAGGTAGGTCTCGATCCCCGGGTGGCACTTCAGGTACCCCTTCAGTTCCTCGAGCCGCTCGGCGTCCTTGGGACTCCTACCAGCCGTGTCGATAAGGATCAGGTCCTTGTCCGCATGCCGCGCCAGCACCTTGGCGAGCTCCTGCGAGCTGGCGGCCACCTCCAGGGGGATGTCCATGATCTTCGCGTAGGTCTTCAGCTGCTCGATGGCGCCGACCCGGAAGTTGTCGGTGGTCACCATGGCGACCGAAGCCCCGCGGTTCAGGGCGTGCATGGCGGCCAGCTTGGCGATGGTCGTGGTCTTGCCGACCCCGGTGGGTCCCACGATCGCCACGATCCTTGGGCCGCTTTTCTTCATGCGCAGCGAGCCCGAGCACTTGACGAGCCCGGCCAGGCTCTCGGCCAGAAGCCCCTTCAGTTCCTCGAGGTAGGCGCCGTCCTCGGCGGCGGGCCGGATCTGCGCCATCAGGAGTGCCACCCCCTCGGGACTCAGCTCCTCGGCGCGCAGCTCCCCGGCGAGGAGTTCCAGCAGGAGGTTCTCAGGCGAGGCCGTCGCGGCGTTTTCGGCCGTTGCGACGTGCAGCTGCGGTTCGTGCAACCCTCGGAACAGCTGCGGCTCCTGCAGTTGCTGCGGCTCGCGCGGCACCTGAAGGCGGGAGAGCTGCTCCCTGAGCAGCACCGCCGCCTCCTGCTGCTGCTGCTGCTGGGGAGGCTGCGGCTGGGCATCGGCCTGGGGAAAGCTAACCGGCTTTGGTTGCTGCTTCTCCTTGCCGGAGACCGCGTTGAACAGGAGCTTCTTGATCTCCTCGAGCTCCTCCTTGGCGAAGGTTCTCGGCCCCTGCTCCGGCTCGGCTGCCGGCTCCGGCTGCGCCGGCGGTATGGCGGCCGGCTGGGCGTCCCTCCTGGAGAGCGCCTCGATCCTTACCTTGAGTTCCCGAACCTCGCGGGCCAGGGGCCCCAGCATGGAGTTCTGGAACTCCTCCTTGGTGGAGAGCTCCCGCTCCGGCAGCACGGGAGCCGGCTCCTCGCGGTACGGGTTTGGGCGGCTGGGCGCCTTCGGCTCCAGGGCCGCGGTCACCTCGAAATACGGCTTGGAGAAGTAACCGAGAAGCCCCTTGCGCCGCTCCTTCTTCGAGGAAAGAATCATGGCATCAAGGCCCATCTCGGCCTTCACCATCCTGAGCGCCTCCGACATTTCGCCTGCCTGAAAGGTTCTAACTAGCATTGAGCACCACCACGCCTAAAGATTGGATTTTGATGTTGGGCGGGATCTCGTTGTGGGAGATCACCGCAAGGTTCGGCATGAACCGTTCGGTAAGTTTTTTCACGTGACGCCGAATGGTCGGCGAGGCCATCAGGACCGGCAGGGCTCCTGAGCTGTCAAATTTCTCCGCGTTGCGCCTGATGGTGGCAAGGATCTTCTGCGCGGTGTTCGGCTCGATGGCGAGGTAGCTTCCCTGTTCCGAGAGCTGGACTGCATCCGCGATGGTTTCCTCCACCTCCCGGTCCATGGAGAGCACGCAGAGCGTGTCGTCCTCGCGCTTGTACTGCTCGACGATGTAGCGCCCGAGGCTCTGGCGCACGAACTCGGTCAGCATCTCCGGGTCCTTGGTCACCCCGCCGTAATCCGCCAGCGTCTCCAGGATGGAGCGGAAATCCCTGATGGAGACATTCTCCTTCAGGAGGTTTTTCACCACCCTGAGCACCGTGCCGAGGCTTAAGAGCGAGGGAACCAGTTCCTCCACAACCTTGGGAAGGGTCGTCGCGATGCCGTCCAGAAGCTGCTGTAGCTCCTGGCGGCCGACCAGCTCATGGGCGTGCTTCTTGGTGATCTCGCTTATGTGG
>DATCHY010000389.1:0-5204 GCA_036508065.1 Geomonas sp.
TCAGGATGTTGTTGAAGTCGTGGGCGATCCCCCCGGCAAGAACGCCAAGGCTTTCCAGTTTCTGGACGTGCAGCATCTGCGCCTCGATGAGCCTGTTCTCCTGTTCCAGGCGCCTCTTCTCCGAGACGTCCACCGTCATGAACATCAGATGCGCCTTGCCGTCGGCCTCAAACCTGGACAGGAAACAGTCGAGATCGACGGACCTGCCAAAGGTGGTTCGAAAGCTTTTTTCCATCTGCCGGGTGCCGCCGTCGGAGAGGACCGTCTCGGCAATCTGGTCGATCCCGGCCTCGCGCCAGGAAGCGAGCCTTCTGAAATTCTGCGTACAAAGCTCCCGCGTCGAGCCGCCGACCATGTCCGCCACGGCCTGGTTGGCCATGACGCAGTCGCCGCTCTCCCCTTCGTAGACCAGGACGCCCGTCGGCGAGGACGCCAGCAGCGATTCGATGAAGGCGAGTGCCTTGTTGCGGGACTCCTCGACGGATTTCCGCTGGGTGATGTTTTCATACACGCCAAGGATGCCGTAGACCTCGCCTGCCTCGTTGCAAAGGGGAATCTTGGTGGTGTCCACCCAGAGCCGGGCACCGCCCGCCTGCAGCTGCTGTTCGATGATATGGTACTTGGGCCGGTTGCTCTCCATGACGGCCCGGTCGTCGCTGCGGTACGCCCGGGTCTCCTCGGCAAGCCAGGGGAGGTCGAAATCGGTCTTGCCCTCCACCGCGCCGGGACGCTCTAGCCCCGCGGCCCGCGCGAAGAGCGTGTTGCAGCCGAGATAGACACTGTCGCGGTCCTTCCAGAAGACCAACTGGGGAACGGAGTCGATGATCTGCGCCAGCATGTTGCGCCCCAGGCGCAGTCCCCGCTCGGCCCGCTCGCGCTCCGCGAGCTCGGTGGTAAGCTGCGCGTTGGCCCGGAACAGCTCGTCCGTGCGCTCCGCCACGCGCTGCTCCAGCTCTTCCTTGGACAAGCGGAGCGCGGCTTGCGCCTCTTTCTCGCGGCGCCATCTGAGAAATACCAGCCGCGACAGGACCAGGACGACCGCAACGAAGAGCGCCACCAGCGCCGACATCTTGGCCAAGTCGCGCCACCACTGGGCCAGGTAGTCGGTGGCCGCCAGCCCCACGTTGATATGGAATGGGTAGCCCGCGACCCTGCGATAGGAAACGACCCTGGCGACATTGCCAAAGCTGGTGGGTGTGAAGTAGGTCCCGCTGCGCTCCCCCGCCTCGATGCGCTTTTGCAACTCCGGCGAGATATTCCTGTTGCCGACGACGCTGCCGACCCCTTTCGATTCCGGGTAGCGCGCAATGATCCCCATGGTCTCGTCGCGCAGGCTGATGGCGCCACGATGACCGACGTCAATCGAGGCGAAGATCTTCATGATACGCTCCAGCGCGATCGGCCCGTAGACCACGCCGGCAAAGGAGCCGTCAGGATTGTTGACGCGGCGGGCGACGATCAGCACCCATTTGCCGCTGATGCGGCCGATCACCGGCCTGGAAATGGCCGGACCCGCCGTGGGGTGGTCGCGCAGTTGGAGGAAGTAGTCACGGTCGGCGACTTTGATGGCTGCCGCGACACCGGTACCGTACCAGACCTCACCCTGTGCGTTCGCCACCCGGATGCCGTCCAACTCCGGCAGGCGCGCATACTGCCGGGCGATGCAGGCGTTCAGCACCGCACCGTCCATGCCTCCGCGGGCTGCTTGCCTTTGCACCTCGTCCGCCACCGAAAGCAGGGCCAGATCGGTCTTGTCCATGATCCCCGCGATGCTGTACTCGAGCGCCTGCGACAGGTTCTGGGTCTGGACCGCGGCCTGTTTCCCGTACTGAAGCCAACTCTGGCGCAGTGAAAAAAACGCCAGGGCGATTACCGACAGGTCAACCAGCAGCACGACGGCCACCAGCCATACCATGAATTTCCTGGCTGCTTTATTCGGTTCGGGTCTTTCCGGGAGTTCGGTCATACTTTTCCTCGGGGCTGCCGTGCCTCTGGTTTAGCTTTCGGCCACCGGCCCGGATGCGGTAACGCGGTGCCAGGTAGCCTGATTCATTGCACGCAAGCAAGCTCATCGGCAGATCCAGCTAAGTTCATTAGTAATACATCTGCAGAAAAAACCGCCAGCAGAAAAAGCGGAAAAGGCGTGGGTGAGACGGAACAGTGCGGATAGCGACCAGGAAAGGGGATTGATGGAGATATGCAATCAGGAGGGTTGCTGCCCGGCAGCCGATTCGCCTCTGTCAGCATGAAGACCGATCCGGGTTCACCCGGTTTTGCCGTAGAGCCTTTCGCTGCTTTGGAATGCCCTCTGGACCCGCGTCAGCAGCCCGATTTCCTTTACCGGCTTCAGTACGAAATCGAAGAATCCCTTCTCAAGCGCTTCCTTTTCCTCATCGGGTGTTGCCGCCGCCGTCATCAGAATGACCGGCATGTAGCGGAATTCCGGGATATTGCGTATGGCGAAGAGAAATTCGTAACCGCCCAGCTTGGGCATCACCTTGTCGGTTATGACAAGTTTCGGCTTGAGGGTGAAAATCTTACTGAAGGCATCCATCCCGTCGACCGCCGTTTCCACCTCATACCCCTGCTTCTTGAGGATCTTCGCTACCATTTCCCGCGCCAGCATATCGTCTTCGACCAGGAGAATGGTTTTGGCATTGGGCGCCATGATCGCCTGACCCAGGTAGTGGCGGGCAATGGCCCGGTTGATCTCCGAGCGGGTGGCGACATAGAGGATCGGCTTCAAGTTGTGCCGGGCGGCAATTTCCTCGAAGAGCCCCTCCGTGGTCGGGTCGGCGACTGCCAGAGCCAGCTTGCCATCATCCATCTTCAGGGGGAAAATGGTATTTTTCACAGCCATTTCCATGGGAACGAGGCGCAACATGGCGCTTGGGTAGGCATACTTGGCAAAATCAACGATTTTTCTGCAGCGGTACTGGATTGCCAGGGCTTCCGCCAACTCTTCCTGGGTGACGAGACCGATTACCTCCAGGAGTTCGCCAAGACGAATGTCCTTGCTTTTGGCGTGCTCGACCAGCCGCCGCACGGAAACCTCTGTCAGCAGGCCGCGCTCGACGAAGATCTGTCCCAGCGGTTTGCGTGATTGCTCTTTGAGCGAAGGGGTTAACGTCTCGATATCGGCAGTCATGCGATGTCTCCTGCTTTAAATCCGGCAGCGTCTGGTTTCATGGTTTCCTGCCAAAGCCCCGAAGAAAAAGGGGCGCTAAATTCGGGGGGAGCCCCCTGCCGTGCGGGTACGAGGTCGGCTTGCCGCCCTACCCGCGCAGTGATGCAGTGCCTGAAGGTGATTTATTATAATGAAAGGGAAGCTGCCGCAAAGTCAACCATTTTTTCGTCCGATGGTATCGGTTACGGCAGTTTTAAGCGGCAGGCGAAACGGTCGGGAGGGGCGACAGGCGGCAATCTGCAACTAGTACCCAGTCCAGCTTAAAACTCCGGTCTTTAGCCGGCTGTAGCTGTAGGTGTAGGTTGGGGTGAACGGCTCCATCGTGAACCCCAACAGAGCAACGTTGGGGTTCACGATGAGACCGTTCACCGCCAACCTACAAAAAACAGCAGATGGTGTTGAACCGTTATCAGAAATATCAAGCTGGACTGGGTACTAGCGGGATTTCCACGGGGTTCAGGAAGTCAGGATCTCATCGGAAAGCTCGTTGCGGTCGTCGGCCCGGCGCGGAAAATGGTGGGCCAGCTCGCTGCCGCAGGCGGCAACCACACGGCAAAGGGCAGCGACGGCCCGGTCTGAACGGATTCCCGCGGCCAGTTCGTCGGCCAGTGACTGCCAGGAGCCGGCCGGAATTTTTTCATTGATGCCGCGGTCGCCAAGAATCCAGACCTTGCGTTCCAGAAGCGAGATGAAAACCAGTATTCCGGTTTCCTCCCGGGTGCGGTAGAGCCCTTTTTCGTAGAAGGCGCGCAGCGCCCTGTCACGCACCGCCTCGGCCTGCCGGCGCGGTCCTACAAAGGAGAGCTTGAGCCGGGGAAAGCGCCGGAACAGGCCCAGTATCGGGAAAAACAACAGGCACACCAGGGGGATATAGGTCCAGATGGTGACGTGATGCAGGACAACGGCAGCGATGACCGCCACCAGGCCTGTCACGAGCAGCGCACCGAGCTGCTCGGCCTCGCGGTACCGCTCGCTTTCAGGGACCACCATGGTGGCGATCTCTCCGGTGGACCGGCTCTCCGCGTCAGCCACGGCCCGCCGGATCAGCTCCTTATCCGCATCGCTGAAGAATTCCGCACTCTTGCCTGCCATGGTCTTCCCCTCACCAGTCGCCCGAAGCGCCGCCGCCGCCGAAACTGCCACCCCCGCCGGAAAACCCTCCGCCTCCGCCGCCGCCGCCGAAGCCGCCGCCGAAAAACGGGCCGCCCCGGAAACCTCCGCCGCGCCCCCCTGAGCCAAACAGGAATGCCAGGAAAAGCCCGAGCAGGAAACCGGCGAGACCCAGAAGGGCCAGCACCAGCGTGGGAACTCCCGAAAACGACAGAAAAGCGGCCACCGGCAAACCGATCGCCCCGGCGACCCCCCCGAGCAGCCGGGAGATCCCCCCGAGGAACACGGCCGCCACCAGCACAAAGACCAGGAAGGTGAAGATCGGGTTGGCTCCCTTTTTACCCTGCCGGATGTCACCGGTCCGGGCCTGGTACTCCCCCCGGACCGTGGCCATGATGGCGCGCACGCCGGCGCCAACGCCCCCGTCGTAATCGCCGCTTTTGAAGGCGGGAGATATCTCGTTGCGGATGATGCGACCCGAAACCAGATCCGTGAGCTTTCCTTCCAGCCCCCGGCCCACCTCGATGCGGATCTTGTGGTCATTCTTGACGATCAGGAGCAGGGCTCCGTTGTCCTTTCCCTTCTGGCCTATCTTCCAATCCTCCACCACACGGATGGAGTACTCCTCGAGAGTTTGCCCCTCAAGCGAGGGGATTGTCAGCACCACGATCTGGGTGGAATCGCTCTTTTCGAAGGCGGCGAGTTCCCCTTCCAGGTTCTGCACCGCAGCGGGAGAGAGCAGTGAGGCATAGTCGTTCACGTAGCCGCGCAGGGGGGGGACGTCACCGGCGTGACCAAACGATGCAAGCAAAAGAAACCCGAGCAGAAAAAGCATGTTCATAGGCGCCTCTGGCGCAGGTTGAGGTTAAGAAAAGACTAGTCTCAACCTCAACCTTAACCTTAACCT
>DATCHY010000390.1:0-4245 GCA_036508065.1 Geomonas sp.
CGATCACCACGTCGTCCTCCTCGAGGCTCATGCCGCGCACCCCGCGCGAGACGCGCCCCACGGTGCGGACATCCTCCTCCTTGAAGCGGATCGACTTGCCGTTCTTGGAGGCGAGCAGCACGTCCTGGCGGCCGTCGGTGAGCGCCACCGTGATCAGCTTGTCACCCTCGTCCAGGTTGACGGCGATGATGCCGCCCACCCTCGGGTGGGAGTACTCCATGAGGTTGGTCTTCTTGACCACCCCCCCGCGGGTCGCCATCATGATGAACTTGTCCTCGACGAACTCCTTCACGGTGAGGATCGTGGTGATCTTCTCGTTCGCGGCGATGTTCAAGAGGTTCACAATTGCCTTGCCGCGCGCCGTGCGCCCCGCCTCGGGAATCTCGTACACCTTAAGCCAGTAGACCTTGCCGGCGTCGGTGAAGAACATCATGTAGTCCTTCGAAGAGGCGATGAAGAGCTGCTCCACGAAATCCTCTTCCTTGGTCTTCATCCCGGTCTTTCCCTTGCCGCCGCGGCGCTGGGCGCGGTACAGGGTTACGGCGTTACGCTTGATGTAGCCGGTGTGGGAAATGGTGACCACCATGTCCTCTTCGACGATGGTGTCCTCCAGCGAGATGTCGGAGGTCTGCAGTACGATCTCGCTTCTGCGCCTGTCGCCGTACTTCTCCTTCAGCTCGATCAGCTCGCCGACGATGATCTTCAGAATCTCGCTTTCAGAGGCGAGGATCTCCTTGAGCCTTGCGATGTACTTCATGACCTCGCGCAGCTCCTCCATGATCTTTTCCCGCTCCAGCCCGGTCAGGCGGTGCAGTCTCATGTCGAGGATGGCCTGGGCCTGGATATCGGAGAGGGCGAAGCGCTCCATGAGCCCCACCTTCGCCTCGGCCGATGAGGCGCTCGCCTTGATGAGCGCGATCACCTCGTCCAGGTTGTCGAGGGCTATCTTCAGGCCTTCCAGGATGTGGGCGCGCGCCTCGGCCTTCTTCAGGTCAAAAATGGTGCGCCGGGTAACGATCACCTTCCGGTGGTCGACGAAGAAGTCGATGATCTCCCGAAGCGAAAGGACGCGCGGCCGGCTGTTCACGATGGCGAGCATGATGATGCCGAAGGAGCACTGCATCTGGGTCTGCTTGTAGAGGTGGTTCAGGATGATGGTCGGGTTCTCGTCCTTCTTGAGCTCGATGACGACGCGCATCCCTTCCCGGTCGCTTTCGTCCCGCAGGTCCGAAATCCCCTCCAGCTTCTTTTCCTTGACGAGTTCCGCGATCTTCTCCACCAGCCTGGCCTTGTTCACCTGGTAGGGGATCTCGATCACCACGATGGACTGGCGCTCGGTCTTCTTCTGGGTCTCTATCACCACCTTGGCGCGCATCTGGATGATGCCGCGGCCGGTCCGGTAGGCGGACATGATCCCTTCCAGGCCGTAGATGAAGCCGCCGGTGGGAAAGTCCGGTCCGGGGATGTGCTCGACCAGCTCCTCGAAGGTAAGCTGCGGGTTGGCTATCACCGCGACGATGCCGTCTATCACCTCGGCGAGGTTGTGGGGCGGGATGTTGGTCGCCATGCCGACCGCGATGCCGGAGGAGCCGTTCACCAGCAGGTTCGGGAACTTGGAGGGGAGCACCAGCGGCTCCTTCAGCGAGTCGTCGTAGTTGGGGCCGAGCTCCACGGTCTCCTTTTCGAGGTCCGCCAGCAGTTCGTGGGCCAGCTGCTCCATCCTGATCTCGGTATAACGCATGGCTGCCGCGCGGTCTCCGTCGATGGAACCGAAGTTCCCCTGGCCGTCCACCAGGGGGTAGCGCAGGGAGAAGTCCTGGGCCATGCGGACCAGCGTGTCGTAGACCGCGGTGTCGCCGTGCGGGTGGTACTTGCCGATGACGTCGCCGACCACGCGGGCCGACTTCTTGTACGGCTTGTTCCAGTCGTTGCTCAAGTCGTACATGGCGTACAGGCAGCGCCGGTGCACCGGCTTCAGCCCGTCGCGCACGTCCGGAAGCGCGCGTCCCACGATGACCGACATGGCGTAATCCATGTAGGAGCGCTTCATCTCGTCTTCTATGTTCACCGATACCTTGTTCAATTGATCAAGCATAAAACCTCTTCTTTGGCTTAGGGGGCGCCTTGGGCGCCGTTGCTTTTTTTATGTTTTATCGATCGGATCCGACCGGTCCGCATTATCGTTCCCACGGTGTCCGTGGGACTACAGCCCTGGACGCTCCTGCGTCCGCAAGGCCTGACGCCGGAGCGTCGCCAGCTTACGTTCCCACGCTGGAGCATGGGAAGGTGAACCAGCCGTTATATGTCCAGATTGGAGACGTTGAGAGCGTTTTGCTCGATGAACTCGCGCCTCGGCTCGACCTGGTCGCCCATCAGCACGACGAATATCTCCTCGGCCGCCACCACGTCCTCGATCTTCACCTGCAGCAGCACCCGGTTTTCCTGGTGCATGGTGGTCTCCCAGAGCTGCTCCGGGTTCATCTCGCCCAGACCTTTGTAGCGCTGGATGTAGAGCCCCTTCTTGGCGGTCTCCAGGAAAAAGGCAACCACCTCCTCCTGGCGGTCCGTCTGCAGCAGCTGCTTCTCCTCGATGAAGACGGTCGCCTGCCCCTCGCCGAATACGGAGAGCACCCGGCCATAGCTGTCGGCCAGCATGCCGTACTCGTAGGAGTTGATCAGGTTTACCGCCTGCTGGTCCACCCTTACCCTGATGTTGCCGAAGCTGAACAGGATGCTTCCTTCCTGCACGTCGTACTCGATATCCGGGAAGGATTCCTTGACGCGCGGCAGGTGCCGCCCCAGATCGGCGATCTCCTCGATGTTCTTCCTGATGCCGCACTTGAGGAGCATGCCGAGCAGCTGCTCGTTGATCCCCTTCCTCATCACCTTGTCGAACAGGGCGTTGTGGTCGATCAGCTGCTTTAAGATCGGGATGATCTGCTTGCCGCGGTACACCCTTTCGTCGGTTCCCAGGCGCAGCATCATCTCGTCGGTCCCCTCCTCGAGGAGGTAGCTTTGCAGTGCCACCTCGTTCTTGAGGTACTGCTCCTTCTTGCCGCGCTTGATCTTGTAGAGCGGCGGCTGCGCTATGTAGAGGTAGCCGCGCTCGATCAGCTCCATCATCTGCCGGAAGAAAAAGGTGAGGAGCAGTGTCAGGATGTGCGAGCCGTCCACGTCGGCGTCGGTCATGATTATGATGCGGTGGTAGCGCAGCTTCGCTATGTCGAAGTCGTCTTTGCCGATGCTGGTCCCCAGGGCCGCGATCAGGGTCCGTATCTCCTGCGAGGAAAGCATCTTGTCGAAGCGCGCCTTCTCGACGTTGAGGATCTTTCCCTTCAGCGGTAGGATCGCCTGGTACTTGCGGTCGCGCCCCTGCTTTGCCGAGCCACCTGCGGAGTCACCTTCGACCAGGAACAGCTCGCAGAGCGCCGGATCCTTCTCCTGGCAGTCGGCGAGCTTTCCGGGGAGCGTCCCCACTTCGAGCGCGCCCTTTCTGCGGGTAAGCTCGCGCGCCTTCCTGGCGGCCTCGCGCGCACGTGCCGCGTCGATGGACTTCTCCAGGATCCGCTTGGCCATCTGTGGATTTTCCTCCAGATAGACGGCGAGCTTCTCGTTCATCAGGGTCTCGACGTACCCCTTCACCTCGGAGTTGCCGAGCTTGGTCTTGGTCTGCCCCTCGAACTGCGGCTGAGCAATCTTCACCGAGATGACGGCGGTAAGACCCTCGCGCAGGTCCTCGCCCGAGATCGCCACCTTGACGTTTTTCAGGAGGTTGTTGGTGTTGGCGTAGCTGTTCATGGTCCGGGTCAGCGCGGCCTTGAATCCGACCAGGTGGGTGCCGCCTTCGTGGGTGTTGATGTTGTTGGCGAAGCTGAACACCTTCTCGTCGTAGGAGTCGTTGTACTGCATGGCGACTTCTATGTCTACCCCGCCCTTTTCGCCGCGGAAGTAGATGGGATCCGGGTTCACGGCGTTGCGGTTCTTGTTCAGGTACTCGACGAACGACTTGATCCCCCCTTCGTAGAAGAAGTTGTGGTCCTTGTCGGTGCGCTCGTCGTGGATCTTGATCCTGACGCCTGCGTTCAGGAAGGCGAGTTCCCGAAGCCGCTGGGAGAGCACGTCGAAGGAAAATTCGGTGGTCTCAAAGATCTCGCCGTCCGGCAGGAAGGTGATCTGCGTGCCACGGCCCTTGGTATCTCCCACGATCTCGAGGGGGGCCAGCGGCACCCCTCTCTCGTAGCTCTG
>DATCHY010000391.1:0-2663 GCA_036508065.1 Geomonas sp.
CGCCGACCGGCTCAACGCGAAATGCTCGCTTTCCATCAGGGAAGGAGCGGACGGCGACGTGGTCAGGGGGGGCGAGGTGCTGATAGCCCCGGGGGGGCGGCACTCCACTCTGGTCCGGCAGGGGAGCAGCATCGTGCTCCGTACCGCGGCCACCACCGACCACCCGCAGTACATCTACATCCCCTCGATCGACCTGATGCTGACCAGCCTGTGCGACGCCAGCGGCGGGTCGATGCTCGGGGTCATCCTGACCGGCATGGGAAACGACGGTTTCAAGGGGATGCAGCACCTGAAGGGAAAAGGCGGGGTGACTCTGGTGCAAAACGAGGAGACCTCCACCATCTACGGCATGCCCCGCGCCTGCGTCGAAGGGCGTGTAGCCGACGTGGTACTGCCGCTGGACCAGATAGGGTTCGAAATAGGCAAGATCGGCAGTTAGGCCTCCCTAGCGCCTCCCCCGCACCCAAAGCCCCTGGTCCGAAGCCTCCACGGAACAGCGGGAAAACCCCTCGCGCTTCAGCCTGAAGAGCAGCAGCGGCGCGGCGATTGCCAGGCAGCCGGGGAAGAAGAGCCGCAGTTCCCCCTTGCCGTCCAGCAGTCGATCCATCCCGCCACAGATCTGACGCGGCGCGCAGCTCAGCACCCCCCCGGCCTCGGGTGGAGCCGTCCCGGGAGCCGCTGCGGGAATCAGCGTCAAGAACATCAGTTGCAGCGTGCGGATTACCCTTCCCGGAAATGTCATGCCCCCTCTCCCTCCACTGCGGTAAGCTGCAAAGCGCCCGTTTCGCCGGCACTACCCGTCCGGGCCGGCTGCCGGCTCCCCCAGTAGACCCCCAGTATCACGATGGAACCGCCCCAAAGCTGGGGTGCGATCAGCCTCTCGCCCAGGAAGAGGGCCGCCAGCACGGCCCCGAACAGCGGGACCAGGTTGACGAAGGCGGCGGCGCGCGCCGTGCCGATCTGTTGCACCCCCTGATACCACCAGACGAAGCCTACCACCGTGCCGAGGAGGGCCAGCTGCAGGATGGCCAGCCAGCCGAGCCAGCTGAAGCCCGGCAGGGGACCGCCCGCGGCCCCGTGTTCCAGCAGCGCCGCAGGCACCAGCAGCAGGGCGCCGAACAGTGCTGCGTAGGCCGTCGCCGCCAGCGGGGTGAACCTGGCGAGCGCCTTTTTCCCCAGAATCGAGTAGAGCGCCCAGCAAAGCGGCGCGCCCAGCATGATGAGGTCCCCCCTGTTGAAGGAGAGACCCGCTACGATATCGAGCGAACCCCTCGCTATCACGACGGCGACACCGAAAAGCGATAGGAGGAGCCCTGCCGCCTGGGTGGCGCTCACCCTCTCCCGCAGCCAGAGGGCGGAGAGGACCGCGGTCAGCAGCGGGTTGATGGCGACGATGAGCGCCCCGTTGGTGGCCGTGGTAAGCTTGAGACCGGTGAAGAATACCGCGTTGTACAGGAACACCCCGGTAAGGCCGAGGCTGAAGAGCCCGGCCAGCTGCCGGAAATTCCGCGGCACCGGGAAGCCGCCCCCCTCCCGGCGGGACTGCCATGCTGTGAGGCAGACCAGAACGGTCGCTGCGATTATGAAGCGGCAGCTTGCGGCGAAAAAAGGAGGCGCCTCCCGGACCGCGAAGCGCGCGGCGACGAAGGTGCCCCCCCAGAAAAAGGTCGTCAACACGAGCCTGAAATACACCTTATTGATAGTTGCCTCCCTTAAACAGCGATTGTGCGTTGGTAACGATTTCAGCATAAATCTCATTCTACCGGTTCGCGAGTTAGAACCAGCGGATCAGCTCATGCTCCATGTCGATCTGGTAGCGATGCTTGCCGAGGAAGTCCATCCCGAGAAGACCGTCGCGAACCCCCTCGGTCCCCTTGTACGGGATTAGTTCCACCTCGGCCGACGTCATGGCAAAGGGGCCGACGCCCAGGGAATCGATAGTCGCGATGCGGGAGCGGATCACTCTGCCGTCGGCTACCTCGGACTGGGAGGCTTTCGCGAGGCGAAGGTCGATCCGGAGCCGGGTGGCAAGCTCCTCGTGGATCGCCGTCCGTGAGGAACCGGTATCGAGCACCAGGTCTACCCGGATGGATTCCCCGTCGTTTTTGATCATGACGGGGACCAGTATCTGGTTATTCGAGATCCTGACCTTGGTGGTCTGTTCCCCCGGGGAGGCGCCCCCCTTCACCTCTGCGGCAGGCTGAGTCAGCGGCGCAGCTTCGGGTTCGGCCCGCACCCGCCCAGTACCGGCGCCTTCGGGTCCCACGGCCGCGGGCTGGGCGGCAACAGCAAGGGCCGGAGCCGCAGCATGCCTGGAAGGGACGGAGACGGACCCCGGCGACGCCAGGTACAGGGGGAGCAGTGCGGCGCCACCCAAGCCGAGGAGCCCGAGTGACCAGTTCCATCTGCGGCAAGGACGGTTTCCGGCTCCGGAGCCGGACTTCGCCAGCAGTTCCTGGGCATAGACGGAGAACTTTTTCTTCAAAAGCGGGTCGAGACACCCCTCGCCGATCTCGGTGAGGACTGCCACTCCGCGGCTATCCTGGACACAATTCCTGATGAGAGGTATGGCGATGAAGCTGATCAGGTCCAGCACCGCCCCCTGCCTTTCCAGATACTCCCGGGAACTTCCCGGCAGGCCGAGCTCCGGAAGCACCGACCGG
>DATCHY010000392.1:0-5796 GCA_036508065.1 Geomonas sp.
AGTCAGAGGTTAGCATAAAACCCTCAAGCACGAAAGAGTATTAAAACAGCATGCACGAGAGGCAGAGCTACTATGCCTTGGAGACCGCGAGTCTATGCCCTGGATGGCCACAATCAGAGGGTAGTTTTGGCGTGACACTGAAAAACCGTAACGCTCCCGGGCAGGCTTTCCATGTAAGCATTCTTACCATGTTTCCCCAATTTTGGTGTACAGTTTGGTGTACAAAAGCGCAATCGCTGAATCACCTTTTAGCCACCGCAGCGAGTCGCTATCACATCATTTTTCACCCCTGCGATGCTCAGAATAGACGTCGACCCGCACTGCTTTGACGTCCATGTCCGCCTTACATCCCACGGCACACCACAGAAGTGAGTACTCAATTGAGTAGCTATTGTAGTAAACCCCACCCGGGAGATGAACTCCGGCTCAGGGACCAAACGAAACGCCCGCAGCGGGAATACGGGCAGTTAGCACTGCTAACAGCCTGCAGAGTCTGGGCAAAACAGAAATGGCACGGTGAGTGCTTACAAGCGATCATCTATCGCACGCACACCACCTCGCAAAGGTTTGAACATGAAAACAACCGGATTACCCAAGAAGCAAGGAATGTACGATCCCCAGTTCGAGCATGACGCCTGCGGCGTCGGCTTCGTTGCCAACATCAAGGGGAAGAAGTCCCACGAGATCGTGCAGCAGGCCATTACCGTCCTGGCCAACCTCGATCACCGCGGCGCAGTCGGCAGCGAACACAATACCGGCGACGGTGCCGGCATCCTGATTCAGATGCCCGACGCCTTCTTCCGCAAGGTCTGCCCCGCATCAGGCATCGACTTGCCGGCTCCTGGCCACTACGGCGTCGCCATGCTCTTCACCTCGCCCGAGGCCACCGAACGGAGCGCCGCCAAGCACCTTTTCCAGCGCATCATCACAGAGGAAGCGGTGGAGGTCATCGGCTGGCGCGAGGTGCCGACCGACAACTCCTCCCTGGGAGCTACGGCCAAGGCGGGCGAACCGCTGGTACGGCAGATCTTCTTCAAGCGGCCTGCGTCGTGCCCCGACGAGGATGCCTTCAACCGCAAGCTCTACGTCGTGCAGCAGCGGGCCCTCCACGAGATACGCGACAAAGGTGTCGATCCCTTCTGGTACTTTGCCAGCATGTCGACCCGCACCGTGGTCTACAAGGGTATGCTGATGCCCGCCCAGCTGGACCAGTACTACCCCGACCTGCGCGACCCGGCGATGGAGACGGCCATTGCCGTGGTCCATTCCCGTTTCTCCACCAATACCTTCCCCAGTTGGGACCGCGCCCACCCGTATCACCTGCTCGCCCACAACGGCGAGATCAACACCCTGCGGGGCAACGTCAACTGGATGCATGCGCGCCAGTCCATGTTCAACAGCGATCTGTTCGGCGACGACATCAAGAAGCTTTTGCCGGTGATCGATACGAACGGCTCCGACTCGGCGATGTTCGACAACTGCCTGGAGCTCCTGACGCTGTCCGGCCGCTCGCTCCCCCATGCGATGATGATGATGGTGCCGGAGCCGTGGGAAAACCACGCGACTATGAGCCGCGAGAAGCGGGCCTTCTACGAGTACCACTCCTGCATGATGGAGCCCTGGGACGGCCCGGCGGCTCTCACCTTCACCGACGGCCGGGTCATCGGCGCAGTCCTAGACCGCAACGGCCTGCGCCCCTGCCGCTATTACCTCACCGACGACGACCTGGTCATCATGGCCTCCGAAGCGGGGGTGCTGCAGGTGCCGCCCGAGAAGGTCATCAAGAAGGGACGGCTGCAGCCGGGCAAGATGTTCCTGGTGGACACGGAGCAGGGACGCATCATCCCCGACGAGGAGATCAAGAGCGAACTCGCCGGCGCCAAGCCCTACGGCGACTGGGTGAAGGTGAACCACCAGTTGCTGGCGGACCTCCCCGAGGCGGAAAAGGCGCACTCCTTTGATCCCGCGACCCTGGTGCAGCGCCAGAAGGCCTTCGGCTACAGCTTCGAGGATCAGCAGACCATCATCGGCCCGATGGCCACCGACGGCATGCAGCCGCTTGGTTCCATGGGAACCGACACCCCGCTTGCGGTCCTCTCGGAGAAGCCCCAGCTCCTCTACAACTATTTCCAGCAGCTCTTCGCCCAGGTGACCAACCCGCCGATCGACCCGATACGCGAGGAGATCATAACCGCGACCGCGGTCCGCATCGGCTCCGAGTCGAACCTCCTGAAGCCGACGGCGACCAGCGCCCGGGTGATCCGCCTGGAGCACCCGATCCTCGGCAACGAGGAGCTAGAGAAACTGCGCAACCTGGACCGGCCCGGCTTCAAGACCGCCACTCTTTCGCTCCTCTTCAAGGCTGCCGACGGCGCCGAGGGGATGGAAAAGGCGCTGGAGAGCCTGTTCAAAACGGCCGTCCACTGCATCGAAAGCGGCAGCACCGTCCTGATCCTCTCAGACCGGGGCGTTAACGAGGAATACACCGCGCTTCCCGCCCTTTTGGCCGTGGCCGGCCTGCACCACCACCTGATCCGTACCGCCACCCGGACCCATGCCTCCCTGATACTGGAGTCGGGCGAACCCCGCGAGGTGCATCATTTCGCGGTGCTGCTAGGCTACGGCGTCACCGCCATCAACCCATACCTGGCCTTCGAATCGATCGACGACATGATCGGGCAGGGGATGCTCCCCGGCCTCGACTTTAAGACCGGGGTGAAGAACTTCGTCAAGGCGTCGGTCAAGGGGATCGTCAAGACCATGGCCAAGATGGGGATATCCACCATCCAGAGCTACCGGGGCGCCCAGATCTGCGAAGCGGTCGGCCTGCACCAGTCGGTCATCGACAGGTACTTCACCTGGACCCCGTCCCGCATCGGCGGCATCGACCTGAACGGCATCGCCCGGGAACTCTTGACCCGCCACCGCAAGGCCTACCCGCAGCGGGTGGCAGCGGAGCCGACCCTCGATCCGGGCGGCCAGTACCAGTGGCGCCAGGAGGGTGAGGAGCACCTCTTCAACCCGCTCACCATCCAGTCGCTGCAGAACTCCACCAGGACCAACGACTACCAGGAGTTCAAGGTCTTCTCCAAGCTGATCGACGACCAGAACGAGCACACCTACACCCTGCGCGGCCTCCTCGACTTCAACACCGAGATCCGCGTGCCGGTGCCGCTTGACGAGGTCGAGTCGGTCGAGGAGATCGTGAAGCGGTTCAAGACCGGGGCCATGTCCTACGGCTCCATAAGCCAGGAGGCCCACGAAGCCCTGGCCATCGCCATGAACCGGATCGGAGGCCGCTCCAACACCGGCGAGGGGGGCGAGGACCCGGAGCGCTTCACCTGGACCAACGAGCATGGGGACTCGAAGAACTCCGCAATAAAGCAGGTGGCGAGCGGCCGGTTCGGCGTGACGAGCGACTACCTCTCCAGCGCCTCTGAGCTGCAGATCAAGCTGGCGCAGGGGGCCAAACCGGGCGAGGGAGGAGAGCTTCCCGGCCACAAGGTCTACCCGTGGGTTGCCAAGACCCGGCACACCACCCCGGGCGTCGGCTTGGTATCGCCGCCGCCCCACCACGACATCTACTCCATCGAGGACCTGGCGGAGCTGATCCACGACCTGAAGAACGCCAACCGCCGCGCCCGGATCTCCGTCAAGCTGGTCTCCGAGGTCGGGGTCGGCACCATCGCGGCCGGCGTGGCCAAGGCCCATGCCGACGTGGTGCTGATCAGCGGCTACGACGGCGGTACCGGCGCATCCCCGCTCTCCTCAATCAAGCATGCGGGGCTCCCCTGGGAGCTTGGCCTGGCGGAAACCCACCAGACCCTGGTGCTAAACAACCTGCGCAGCCGGATCATCGTCGAGGTCGACGGCCAGTTGAAGACCGGCCGGGACGTCGTCATCGCCGCCCTTTTGGGGGCCGAGGAGTTCGGTTTCGCAACCGCGCCCCTCGTAACCCTCGGGTGCGTGATGATGCGGGTCTGCCACAGCAACACCTGCCCGACCGGCATCGCCACCCAGGATCCGGTCCTGAGGGCCAAGTTCGCCGGCAAGCCGGAGTACGTCGTCAACTACATGCGCTTCATCGCCCGGGAAGTGCGGGAGATCATGGCCGAGCTCGGCTTCCGCAGCTTCAACGACATGGTCGGGCGCGCGAACCGCTTGGAGCCCAAGCGTGCCATCGCCCACTGGAAGGCGCAGGGGCTCGACTTCAGCAATATCCTGTACCAGCCGAAAATGGCGCTCAAGGGGAGCCGCTACTGCATCGAAGCCCAGGACCACGGCCTGGAGAAATCGCTCGACTACACCAGGCTCCTGGATATCTGCAAGCCGGCCCTTGAGAAGGGGGAAAAGGTGAGCGCCGAGCTCCGCATCACCAACGTGGACCGGGTGGCGGGCACCATCGTCGGCAACGAGGTTACCCGCGCCTACGGCGCCGAGGGTCTCCCCGACGACACCATCAGGCTCAAGTTCCTGGGGAGCGCCGGCCAGAGTTTCGGCGCCTTCGTCCCGAAAGGGATGACCCTGGAGCTCTCCGGAGACACCAACGACTACCTGGGCAAAGGCTTAAGCGGCGGAACCATCGTGCTCTACCCGCCTGCCGGCTCCTTGTTCAAGGCCGAGGAGAACATCATTGCCGGCAACGTCGCCTTCTACGGCGCGACCAGCGGCTCCGCCTACCTGAACGGGATCGCCGGGGAACGCTTCTGCGTCCGCAACTCAGGGGTCAACGCGGTGGTGGAAGGGATCGGCGATCATGGCTGCGAGTACATGACCGGCGGCATCGTAGTGGTACTGGGGGAAACCGGCAGGAACTTCGCTGCCGGCATGAGCGGCGGCATCGCCTATGTGCTGGATGAAAAGGGCGACTTTGCCGTCAAGCGCTGCAACACCGCCGGCGTGGATCTGGAGCCGGTATCGGCGGAAGACGCCGGCTTGCTCTACGCCATCGTAAGCAGCCACGTGGATGCCACCGACAGCGTGCGCGGCAAGTGGGTGCTCGAGAACTGGGAGAACATGCTGCCCAAGTTCGTCAAGGTGTTCCCGCATGAATACAAACGCGTGCTTGGCATTACTCGCCAGCAGGTAGCGGTGGCATAGGAGGAACGACATGGGAAAAGTCACCGGCTTCATGGAATACACGCGGGAGGTGCCCGAGCGCCGCGACCCCGTCGTGCGCATCAAAGACTGGTCCGAAATCTACCTGCCGTTCCCCGACGACCACCTGCGCATGCAGGCCGCGCGCTGCATGGATTGCGGCGTTCCGTTTTGCCATACCGGTTGCCCGCTCACCAACATCATTCCCGATTGGAACGACCTGGTGTACAAGGGGCGCTGGAAGGAGGCGGTGCGGCAGTTGCACGCCACCAACAATTTTCCGGAATTTACCGGCCGCATCTGTCCGGCGCCCTGTGAAGCCGCCTGCGTGCTTGGCATCATCGATCCGCCGGTCACCATCAAGCAGATCGAGAAGACCATCATCGACCGCGCTTTCGCCGAGGGCTACATCGTTCCCGAACCTCCCGTCGTGCCGAGCGGCAAGCGTGTCGCCGTGGTGGGATCCGGACCCGCCGGACTGGCCGCCGCGCAGCAACTGGCGCGCGCCGGCCACGGCGTCACCGTGTTCGAAAAGGCCGACCGCATCGGCGGACTGCTGCGCTACGGCATCCCGAGTTTCAAGATGGAGAAGCACCTCATCGACCGGCGGCTGGAGCAGATGCGCGGCGAAGGGGTCAGGTTCGAGACCAATGCGCACGTGGGCGGCAATGTGCCGGTGGAAGACCTGCGCCGCGAGTT
>DATCHY010000393.1:0-8319 GCA_036508065.1 Geomonas sp.
TCCAACGACCTGATAGCCGCCGACTGCCGGGTCATCGTCGCGACCAACCGGAACCTCGCCGAGCAGGTCGCCGCCGGCCGGTTCAGGGAGGACCTCTTCCACCGGATCAACGTTTTCCCGCTCACCATTCCGCCGCTGCGCGACCGCAGGGAGGACATACCGATACTGTGCGAATACGTCTTCGAGCAGTTGAGGCAGCACCTCGGCAAGCCGCTCTCCGGCATCTCGGAGCAGGCGATGGGGCTCATGCTCGACTACGGCTGGCCGGGCAACGTCCGGGAGCTGCGCAACTGCCTGGAGCGGGCCGCCATCCTCACCGAGGACGGCGTGATCCGGCCCGACCACATCGGCTTCGGCACCAGGGGGCGCGCGGCATCGAACCACCCTTCACCGGCCGCCGCTTCCGGGAACGACCCGGGGAGCGTCAGCTACACCCTCACGCTCCCCTCTAGCGACCTCTCGCTCGCGGCGCTTACCGAACGTATTCTCGCGACCACTCTGGAGCGTTGCGGCGGCAACAAATCCAAGGCCTCCCAGCTCCTCAAGATCGGCCGCAAGGCGTTTTACCGCCAATGACCCCGCCACCGGCCCGTCTACCACTCCCCTGAACCATTTCCGGACGGCTGAAACCTGTACCGCCAGGGACGCCACGGTCCGCAAAGTACACTAGGAAAATCAGGCTTGAAGGTAATTCCTCAAGACTGCTACCCTTGGCACTGGATACCCGTAAAGGGTATCCCTGCATAAAACGCAATCCCCTCCTCTTCTGCCTGTGGTTTTCCTCCCCTGCCTGACGTTTCCCCTGCGCTTTTGCCCCCATCTGCCCGTGCCGGCCGAGTGTACCCGACGGGTACAACCGTTCCCGTTCGGTACACACCCTGCCGCGCATTCTCTGCACAACCCATCGTAACTACAAGACTTTGCCTTTCGGCACGCCGGATGCTACCTACAGGGTATAGGTACAGGCGACTGTACCCAATCGGAACAGATACGACCACGCGCCGGACCGAGAGATCAACAGCAAAGAGGTATCGCAATGGAGAGCCCCACGAGCCGCAGCCTGAAAATAACCGCCGCCATCAGCCTGACCCTGCTGGCGCTGCTGAGTCTGTCCTACCTGCTGCTCGGCAGTTTCCGCGACGCACGACAGCATCTGGCGCTCACTGCTTCCATAGTCATACTCGGCACGGCACTGGCGCTCTTATTCATCTTCAGGCGCATGAAACGCGGGGCGGCCAGGCGGGGCGAGGCGGAAAACTACGCCAACCTGCTCATCGAAGCGGCAAGCGACGGGGTCATCAGCATCACGACCCAGGGGCGCATCCGCTTCGTCAACAAGGCGGCCCTCAGGCTGCTCGGCTACGACAGCGTCGAGCCGCTCCTGGGGCAGGACATGCATGACCTGCTGCACCATTCCCACCCCGACGGCTCGCCTTACAGCGCGGACCAATGCCCGGTGCACGCCCGCGCCCTGTGGGGGCAGTCGCTGCGCAGCGAGAACGGGATATTTTGGTGCCGGGGCGGCTCCCCCCTGCCGGTAAATTACAACTGCACCCCGGTCCTGCGCGACGGCGGCATCGACGGCGTGCTGGTCACCTTCTGGGACATCTCCGAGCGGCGCCGGACCGCGGAGCGCCTTCGTCTGCAGAGCGCCGCCCTGCAGGCGGCGGCCAACGGCATCGTCATCACCGACCGGGCGGCGGAGATCCTCTGGGTCAACGCGGCCTTCTGCCAGCTGACCGGTTATGTCGAGGCGGAACTGCTGGGCCAGAACATGCGCATCCTCAAATCGGGTCTCCAGGACGCCGCCCTCTACCGGGAACTCTGGGACACCGTGCTCGCCGGGCGCCCCTGGCGCGGCGAGTGGGTGAACCTGCGCCGGGACGGCAGCTGCTACAACGAAGAGGTGACCATAACGCCGGTGCTGGACGAGCGCGGCGAGGTCACCCATTTCATCGGCATCAAGCAGGACATCACGGTCCGCACCCGCACCGAGGCGGCGCTGCAGCAGTCCAGGGAGCAGCTTTCCCTGGCCATCGAGGGGTCGGGCATCGGCCTTTGGGACTGGCAGATCGAGACGGACGAGATGTTTTTCAACGAGCGCTGGGCCGCAGTCGTCGGCTATACCCTGGAGGAGCTTTCCCCGCTGAGCGGCCAGACCTGGCGCGACCTCTGCCACCCGGACGACCTGCCGCTCGTGAACGACGCGCTGAAGCTGCATTTCGAAGGGGTGACGCCGACCTTCAGGGCCGAGGCGAGGCTCCGGCACAAGGCCGGCCATCATGTCTGGATCGCCAGCCACGGCCAGGTCGCGCAGCGGGACGCGCAGGGGCGGCCGGCCCGGATGACCGGTACCCAACTCGACATAAGCACCAAGAAAAGGGCGCAAGAGACGCTCCAGGAAAGTCTCGCAGCCCTCGGTGAGACCAACCGGCAGCTGGTGCAGGCGATAGAGCGCGCCAACGAGCTGGCGCTCCAGGCGGAGCGGGCCAACGCAGCCAAGAGCCAGTTCCTCGCCAACATGAGCCACGAGATCCGCACCCCCATGCACGCGATCCTCGGCACCTGCCAGCTGTTCCAGGACACGAGGCTCCCCCCGAGACAGGATCGGTACCTGCACACCATCAGGAGCTCGGCAGAATCGCTGCTCGGCATCATCAACGACATCCTGGATTTCTCCAAGATCGAGGCGGGGATGCTCGATATCGAGCAGGTCGAGTTCCCGCTGCAGGGGGTGGTCGGGGAACTGCGCGCCCTGTTCGGCGCCGGCATAGCCGAGAAGGGGCTTGAGCTGCGCTGCTCCATCGATCCAGAGGTCCCCCCACTGCTGCTCGGCGACCCGAGGCGGCTCACCCAGATACTGAACAACCTGCTGGGCAATGCGGTAAAGTTCACCCGGCACGGCTCCATTGCCCTGGGGGTCAGGATTGCCGGTCAGGTAGACGGCCAGGTCGAGCTGGAGTTTGACGTGCGCGATACCGGACTCGGCATACCTGCCGAGGACCAGTCGCAGCTGTTCCAGGCCTTCAGGCAGGTCGACGGCTCCACGACGCGCAGGTTCGGCGGCACCGGGCTCGGGCTGGCAATCTGCCGTCAGTTGACTACCCTCATGGGGGGGGAGATCCGCTGCGAGAGCCGACCCGGAGTGGGAAGCACCTTCTCGTTCCGCCTCCCCTTCGGCGTCGGCTCGGGCGCGCGCACCCCGGCAGCCAAGACAGAGGAGGCACCCGCGATGCTGCGCTTCAACGGCGAGCGGATCCTGCTCGTGGAGGATAACGACGCCCTCCAGATGCTGGCGCGCGAACTGCTGGAAAAAGCGGGACTGGCGGTGACCGCGGCCGGAAACGGCGTGGAGGCGATGGAAAAAATCCGGGACGGGAACTTCGACCTGGTGCTGATGGATGTCCAGATGCCGGTCATGGACGGGCTTTCCGCCACCAGGGGGATCCGCGCCCTGGAAACTCCGGAGCGGCCCAGGCTCCCGATCATATCGGTAACGGCCAACGCCATGAAACAGGATGTACAGGCGAGTTTCGCCGCGGGGGCTGATGACCACCTGGCCAAGCCGTTCACGCCGGCCGAACTGTACCGGGCCATCAGCCGATGGATCCCCCCGGCGCCGGCGGTGCCGGGCTCCGCCGGAAGGAAGCCGGGAGACGCGCCCCTCCCCCGAGGGTTGGCCGCACTCGACCTGGAGACGGGGATCCGCCAGATCGGCGGCAGCCGGGAGCTGTACCTGGACCTGCTGCACCGATTCGCGGCCGAGTACCGCGCAACGCCAGCGGCGCTCGGTGTCGAGATTGAGAGGGGAAATCTTACCGGGGCGGCCCACATAGCCCACTCGGTAATGGGGATCGCCGGGGTGCTGGCGGCCTTTCCGTTTCAGTGCGCGGCAGCGGAGCTCGAGCAGGCGCTGACAGGGCGCGAGGACCGGATCGGTGCCCTGCAGGTCAAATTCCGGAGCGCGCTTGAAGGCGTGCTGTGCGCGCTCCCTGAGGAAGTCCTGCATTATTGAGGCGCTCAAACGGGATCGGACAGAACGGGACCGACCGAGGTGAAGACGTGCGTTACCGCGGGAAAAGGAGCTGAAGGAAAGGGCTGCAGGGAAAGGC
The DNA here is from genome assembly GCA_036508065.1 of Geomonas sp. Classification (GTDB taxonomy): domain Bacteria; phylum Desulfobacterota; class Desulfuromonadia; order Geobacterales; family Geobacteraceae; genus Geomonas. The sequence goes on from DATCHY010000393.1 coordinate 4,113, forward strand.
GAAAAAGCGGAAGATTGCGGGGTGATCGAAGGTTGCTCTCTATGGCAGATAAGTGAAAGGCCCGCCGATGTGGCGGGCCTCATTTTGTTATTATGCTGGTACCCTTTTCAAGGGTCATACCGGAGCCTGTTGACACCGGAGCTCGACTGCTGTCATGTGATTAGAATCCTCTTCGGTGGAGTTTCTTCGATGCTGACTACCTCCTTTTTCCGAGATTCTGTTACGCTAGCTAGCTGAGTTGAAATATAGCACCGCTGAACTGAAATTTACAGACTGTTGCAAAAAAAAATTTTAGCGTATACTCCAAAAGTTGACTGCCACAAAAAAGCTCCCCCCACTAGAACCATTAACACAATCTCATCTTCCAAATTACGCCTGACCCTGTCGAGTTGTTTTCTTCTGCGTGGGCCATCGGATTTACCCCGTGGGAGCATCCTCCAGGACGCGATAATCGCGGCAGTAAAGCCGCTCCCGACAGGTCTCATCCGTAGTTTGGGCTGGAATCGCCTCAAGTAGGCTCTCCCTCTCCCACCGGGATGTATGGACCGGGGTGAGGGAGGCTGCCGGCGGCGAATCCGGCCCCACAAACGCACACGGGGAATAACCGTTACCGGTTATCCCCCGCACCACATACGTTGTCCGCATCTGCCGGTTACTGATTACTTCTTCTTCGGTTTGACATGGCACTGGCGGCAGCTAACCGGGCCCTTATCCTCGAGCTCGTGGCAGGCGATGCAGACTTTGTGCGCCGTGTCCTTGCCCCAGTTGTCGATCTTGCCGATCTTGGTGTTGTGGCAGTGGAAGCATTCGTTATTCGTGGCCTTCTGATGTTTCCAGTGTTTGAATGGGAGTTCCATGTCACCCATTTTGAGCCTGATGACTTCCGGCCCCTTGTCTTTGGGCGCCTCAGCAAAAGCAGCTGAAGATACTGCTACCATTGACAGCAACACGAGCATCAGCACGAGTCGTTTTATCATTTAATTGCTCCCTTCTCCCTTAATTTTTGATTCCGGTAATGTAGCAGACTCATCCCGATTGTCCAGAGAAAAAACCGACAAGAGCCTGACTGTGCAGGGGAAAATCCACAAGATCCCGCAACGACTATTTGTGGCCCTGCTTTGGTTTCAACCGCTCTCGGTACACCTTGTTCAGCTTTTTCACCTTATTGGGGTTTTTCTTGCGCCAATCCTTCACTGCCTCGCCTGCAGCCTTTTGCGCCTTCTCGGCAACCGCTTCGACTTTCTTGAGTGCTTCCGCCGCCTTGCCGACCCGCTCGGGATCCGCCTCGCTCAGCTTGCGCCGGTGAAAGGCGCTGGTTTCGGCCGTGCTGGCAGCCACCGGTTCGGCGTTCTGCTCGAACCAGAGTCTGGCCGCCTCGCGCGCCTTGGCCGGGTCAAGCGCATGCAGGCGTTTGATCTCCGCCATGGCGGCCCTTCGCTCCATCTTCTTCGCCTCTCGCAGCGCAATCTCTTCCTGGGACTTGGTACTGCCATTCGTATTGTCACTTTGCATCGGACACCTCTCCCCCCTATGTAACACTTACGGCGGGACCAGTCAACACGCGTCGCCAAAAAGGCACCGGGCGGCCGAAAATGGTGGCCCCTCTGCATCGGCAGTCGTCGCAGACCAATCGTCCGCTCTCTTTTCCTACCGGTGCCCAGGCCCGCCTCGTTTCACTCGACAGGGCGTCCAGCCGCGGCCGGGGGCTCTGTCGCTGTTCAGGTCTCAAGGGCACAACGCGGGTAAAACCCGGCTGACAGCCGGACCCGAGCTTAATTGTTTGACTTACGCCCATTTTTGGTATATCTAAGAAAGCTCGTTGCCATCTTAGCTCAGTTGGTAGAGCAATTGATTCGTAATCAATAGGTCGTCGGTTCGACTCCGATAGATGGCTCCACAAAAATCAAGGACTTAGGCTTAATTGCCTAGGTCCTTTTTTATTCATGCCGTAGTATATGCCGAGGGGTACGGTATGGGCAGGTCAAAGATCCATAAGGTCATTGGTCCAAGCCCTTGATGAGGTCGACCCGCCAGGTTCCCTTGACCTTCAGCAGGTTATACTCCAGGTCGTAGGACTCCTCGACCTTCGGCTTGGTTATTGCCCCGGTTTTCCTGTCCTCCCACCAATAGCGCCAGCGCTCTGAAGTCCTGACGGTGGCCTGCGAGCCCTGCACCGTCGCCCCTTTCACTTTGAAGTCAAGAACCTCCGTCTTCATCACGTTGTTGGTGGCCTTCAGTGCCTGCACCACAGGAAAAACCTTTTTGTACTCCTTTTCGGTAGCCACGTTCGCCAGGATTTCCAGCCTGGCCTCGGCGTAAACGCGCTGCAGAATACTGCAGTAACCTTTGACGAAGTTCTCCACCTCGGTTTGTTCCGGTTTGTTGAACCTGCCGCAACCGAGCAGCAGAAACGCAATAACGATTGATGTGATGATCCTTTTCACGCCACTTTCTCCTCTGCTTGGCAACTGTTACCGCGAGAACATCTCCGTGTGCACGCTTGAGCCGTGCCCAAAACCGAAAAATAAAAAGATAATCCCGATTAGCGAGAACACCGACAGCCAGGCCGCCCGCCTCCCCGACCAGCCGAGTGTGATCCTGAGATGGAGGTTGAGACCGTAGATGAGCCATGAGATGAGCGACCAGGTTTCCACCGGGTCCCAGCCCCAGTAGCGCCCCCAGAGGCCATGTGCCCAGATGGCGCCGCTTCCGATCACGACAGCGTGGGCGAAGAAGCCGAACAGGATGAGGCGCAGCGACAGCTCCTCCAGAAGCTTCAGCTCCGGCAAACGACTCAACACGCCGGTTTGCGCCTTTTCCTTCAGCAGGTACATGACGCCGTCGGCGCAGGCGAGCAGATAGGAGCCGAAAGCCATCCAGGCGAAAAGTACATGAACGAAGAGCCAGTTACTGCGAAAAGCCGGTTCCAGCGGCTGGAGTTCCGCCCCTACCAGGAGCCCGTTCCCGAGGATCAGCAGGGCAAAGGGGGTGACCACCACTCCAAAGGGGCGGGAGAGAGGGAAATAGTAACGCAGCCCAAGGTAGATCAGCACCACGAACCAGACACCTATCAGGGAGTTTTCGTAGGTGTGCATGACCGGCAGGTGCCCCGTGACATACCAGCGCACGCCGCCGGCTACGCTATGGCAGACAAAGGCCGACGCCGTCAGGGCGAAAGCGGCCCTTTGAAACCTCTCCTTGCGAAAGACCATGGAGCTGAGAAATCCGGCGCATGCGAATGCGTACAGTGCGATAGCAATCCACAAAAACAGTTCTTCCCAAAACGCCATCGCAGCCTCACATGTGCTTCAATTTGTCAAAAAAACCGACTACTTCGTTCTCCAGAAAGGCTGGATAATAACGGCTGTACCCCTTAAGCCGACAGCTGCAGCCGCCGGCAGCCGGAAGTATCTCCAGCTCCAGCCTCCGCTCGTTGCTGAGGAAGCGGACCAGTAGTCCCAACGTCACCACGAGCGAGCCTAAAATAATGAAAAGGAGTCCCCTCTCGCGGCTCACCGCCAGGTTCACCCAGTTCCCCAGCTGCTGAGCGGCTATGCTGTACCCCTCCACTTCAACGCTTTCCCCCACTTTCACCAGCCGCTCGACGAGGACCTTTTCGCCCTGGAACACCTTGACCAGAAGGTAGGGGTTTCTAGGCTCCCTGGAGCGTGACCCGATTTTGTCCTTATCGCGAAAGAAGTCCGGCAACAAGGCGACGAAGAGCCTCAGGCCGCCTTTGGGGAGCGGAAAATAGTCGCCTTCCTCAGGATGGGTCAGATTCAGGAAATAATCGAAAGCTGGCAGGCCAGCCCCGGTAACCACCAGCCGCGGCGCGAAACCGTACTCCTGGAGACTGAACTGGAAGCCGCCGGAGCTGACCGGCTGATTGACGCTGAAGGGAAGCCTCTCAGCCCGCCCGTCCCGGTCCAAAAGCAGGGTACCGCCGAAATCGAGCTTGAACTTCCCTTTAAGGTAGATGCCGCGCAGGTCCTCCACGGATACCGTTCCCGCCGGAAGCGTGCAGGGGTCGGCGCCATGGTCGGGTCGCACTCCCTCCCGCAGCGGGACCACGGCCCCCTGGGTCAACAAGAGGTTGCCGCTGAAGCTGTTAAAGGCGCTCAGGGGGATGGCGATAAAGCACAGCAAAAGCCCGGCGTGGAAGGCCAGAGATCCCCAGAAACCAAGGGCGATTCCCCTCTCGGCGGCG
>DATCHY010000394.1:0-4481 GCA_036508065.1 Geomonas sp.
CTCGCCCGCGAACTCGGCAAGGAGGCCGAACTTACCTGCTCGGGAGGGGCACTGGAGATAGACCGGCGCATCCTGGCCGAGCTCAAGGAGCCTCTGCTGCACATCATCCGGAACGTGCTGGATCACGGGATCGAGAAGGCGCCGGAGCGGGCCGAGCGCGGCAAGCCCGCCCGCGGGAGGATCAGCATCGCCCTGAAGCTTCAGGATGCCAACCGGGCCGAGCTGACCGTAACCGACGACGGCCGGGGGATCGACCCGGCACAGGTGAAGGGGACGGCGCTGAGGCTTGAGCTCATCACCCCGGAGGCGGCCGAGCGCATCGGCGACAGCGAGGCGCTCCAGCTGGTCTTCGAATCGGGGTTCTCCACCAGCCCCATGGTCACCACCCTCTCGGGACGCGGCGTCGGGCTCGCCATCGTGCGCGAGTCCCTGGAGAAGCTGGGGGGGCATGTGACCGTCGGCTCCCGGCCCGGCCAGGGGACCGAGTTCCGCCTGATGCTTCCCCTCTCCTTCGCCCTGATCCGCGGCCTGCAGGTGGAGACCGGGGGGCGCGTCTGCATCCTTCCCGCGGCAAACGTGGAGCTGACCTCACGGCTGGCGAGGAGCGAGATCAGGAGCGTGGAAAACCGGGACACCGTTCTTCTGGGCGCAGAGGTGATCTCCCTGGTGAGCCTCGCCCGGGTGCTGGGACTTGGCGACGGCGGCCCGGCAGAGGCCGACGATTTCCAGCAGATCGTGCTGCTCCAGGCGGCCGACAAAAGGATCGCCTTCGCCGTCGACCAGGTCGTCGGGATGCAGGAGGTCCTCGTCAAGCCGCTCGGGAGCCAGCTTTCACGGGTTAGGAACGTGGCCGGGGCGACGGTGCTCGGCAACGGCTGCGTCGTGCCGATCCTCAACATAAACGACCTGATGAGGTCTGCGCTGCTAGGGCCCGCCCGCGGTCTCCCCGGGGCGCCCCCCGCCCCCCGGACCAGGGCCAGACGGCTGTCGGTGCTGGTAGTCGAGGACTCCATTACGTCGCGGACCCTGCTGAAAAACATCCTGGAGTCCTCCGGGTTCCAGGTAACCGCCGCCATCGACGGCATCGACGCCCTCTCGCAGCTTAAGACCGGCAGCTTCGACATCGTGGTCTCCGACGTGGAGATGCCGCGCCTGGACGGTTTCGAGCTCACGGCGGCCATCAGGGGGGACAGCAGATGGGCCGGGCTCCCGGTGATCCTCGTGACCGGCCTCGAGTCGCGCGCGGACCGCGAGCGGGGGATCGACGTGGGCGCCAACGCCTACGTCGTCAAGAGCAGTTTCGACCAGAGCAGCCTCATCGAAGTCATTCAGAAACTGACCTGAACAGGAAGAGCATAGGCATGATCAGACTTCTCGTGGTAGAGGACTCAAAAACCGTCCAAAAGGTGCTGGTGGCGGCCTTCAATGCCGACCCGGAGATCCAGGTGGTCGGCACGGCGGAAAGCGGCGAGGAGGCGGTGAGCGCCGCCCGCAGCCTCAGGCCGGACATCATCACCATGGACATCAACCTCACCGGCATGGACGGTTTCGAGGCGACCCGGGCCATCATGTCCAGCTGTCCCGTTCCGATCGTCATCGTCACCGGCAAGATGGACCCCAGGGATTCGGCGACCCTTTTCCGCGTCATGGAGGCGGGAGCCCTGATGGTGCTGGCCAAGCCCGCCCCTGTCGGGACTCCCGAGCACGCCGAGTCGGTCGCGCGGCTCGTCCATCACATAAAGCTCATGTCCGAGATCAAGGTGGTGCGCAGGTCACTTCCCGGGGCTTCCCGGAGGGGACCAGGTAGCCCGTTCGCCCTCCCCCTCCCCGAGCCTGCGGCGCCCATCAAGGTCGTCGCCATCGGCGCCTCGACGGGGGGGCCGCCGCTTCTGCAGCAGATCCTCAGCGCGCTCCCGGCCGATTTCGGCGCGGCGGTGCTGGTCGTTCAGCACATGGCGGACGGATTCACCGAGAACTTCGTGCACTGGCTGAACCAGAGTTCCCGTCTCCCGGTGCGGCTTGCCGAGAACGGCATGCGGATCTCCCCCGGGCAGGTTTTTGTGGCCCCGGACGGCTGCCACCTGGAACTGGGGCCGGGCGACAGGATCGTCCTCAGCTTTGCCGCACCCGAGAACGGGCTGCGCCCCTCGGTCTCCGCCCTGTTCCGATCGGTGGCGCTTTGCTGCGGCCGCCAGGGAGCCGGGGTGCTTTTGACCGGCATGGGGAGGGACGGCGCGCAGGAGCTGAAGACGATCAGAGACCGGGGCGGCATCACCATCGCCCAGGACCGGGAGAGTTCCGTGGTCTTCGGCATGCCGGCCGAGGCGATCCGGATCAATGCGGCTCTCTACATCCTCCCGCCCGAAGGGATCATCGAACTGCTGATACGGCTGGTACACGCCCGGCAATCGCGGGCCTTGGCGCCGACCGCATAAAAGGATACTCCATGGTACAGCCGGAACCGGCGCAAGCCGCCAAGATACTGATCGTCGACGACAGTCCGACCCAGGCAAAACGCCTGGAGCATTTGCTCGCGGCACACGGGTACCGCGTCTTTGTCTCGAAAAACGGCTCCGAGGCGCTGGACCATATCCTCGCCCACCACCCCGACCTGGTCATAAGCGACATCCTGATGCCGGAGATGGACGGCTTCGAGCTGTGCCGGCAGGTCAGGAGGATCGAGGAGGTAAAGAGCCTGCCGATCATCCTGCTCACCAATCTGAACGACCCGGCCGACGTGCTGCACAGCCTCGAGGCCGGTGCCGATTACTTCATCTCCAAGCCGTACAACAACAGGCTGCTCCTGTCCCGGATCAGCGCCACCCTGCAGAGGAACGGTGCCTGCTACGAGGAGGGTTCCAACGGCGAGGTCACCCTCAGCTACCGCGGCCAGGGGTACGCGATTAACGCCACGAAGGCGCAGATCATCGACCTGCTCCTTGCCACCTACGAGCTCGCCGCAGACAAGAACCAGGAACTCCTGAGCGCCAAGCAGGCGCTCTCGGAGCTGAACCAGGAGCTGGAGCAGCGGGTGCGCGAGCGTACCGCGGCACTCGAGGCGGAGACCGCGGAGCGGCTCCAGGCCGTGGAGGAGCTGCGCAAGAAGGACGAGATCCTGATGCAGCAAAGCCGCCAGGCAGCACTCGGGGAGATGATCGGCAACATAGCCCACCAGTGGAGGCAGCCGCTCAACGCGGTCGGCCTCCTGGTCCAGGACATCGCCCTTTGTTACGAGTACGACAACTTCAGCAAGGAGTACCTCGACTCCAGCACAAAAAAAATCATGAAACTGATACGGCACATGTCGCAGACCATCGACGATTTCAGGAACTTCTTCACCCCCGAAAAGGAGAAGGTGCAGTTCGACCTGGGCAAGACGGTCGCAAAGACGCTGGCGCTCGTGGAGGGAAGCCTCTCCGACAAAGGGATCAGGATCCAGACCAGCGCGCAGGATGCCCCGGTCCTCACCGGCTATCCGAGCGAGTTTTCCCAGGTGCTGCTGAACATCCTGAATAACGCGAAGGACGCCTTTTCGGGCCGGACCATCGACGACCCCTTCGTTTCGGTCAGGGTATTCACGGAAAACGGCAGGGCGGTCGTCACCATTGCCGACAACGCGGGGGGCATCCCCGAGGAGATCATCGGCAGGATATTCGAGCCGTATTTCACCACGAAGGAGCAGGGGAAAGGGACCGGCATCGGGCTGTACATGTCGAAGAACATCGTGGAAAAAACCATGAACGGCAGTCTCACGGTGCGAAACACCGGGCTGGGCGCCGAATTCAGGATAGAGGTCTAGCTATGGCGGGAGTTCTGGCGGCGGGGCCGCCGCTTATATTGCTGTACGTGGAAGACGATCAGATCACCCGGGATGCGGTCTGCACCATGGTGGGGAGAAGGTTCCCGGAACTTGTCATCCATACCGCGGGAAACGGCGCGGAAGGGGTGCAGCGCTTCCTTGAGCTCGGGCCCGACCTGGTGGTTACCGACATTGAGATGCCGGTCATGCACGGCATCGAGATGTCGAGGCGGATCATAGCGCTCCAGAGCGCCACCCCGATCATCGTGACCAGCGCCCACAGGGACATGGACTACTTCATCGAGTCCATCGAGATCGGCATCAGCCGGTATGTGATGAAACCGATCGACAAGGACAAGCTGTTCGCAGCGATCGAGGGGACCCTGGTCACGCTCAGGCTGGAAAGAAAGCTCATGGAGCAGCGGGAGTTCATCCAGAAGCTTTCCCGCGCCGTCGAGCAGAGCCCGAGCTCCATCGCGATCACCGACCTGGCAGGCTGCATCGAGTATGTGAACCCCAGGTTCACCGACCTTACCGGCTACAGCGGGCAGGAGGTGCTGGGGCAAGGCCTGCGGGCGTTGCAGCAGGGCGGGGAAGAGCTCTGGAGCTGTCTGGACGCGGGCCTTGAGTGGCACGGCGAACTTGAGTCCGTGAAAAAGAGCGGCGAGCCCTACAGCGAGTC
>DATCHY010000395.1:0-7643 GCA_036508065.1 Geomonas sp.
ATAGCTCGCGCTTAACCGGTGGGTGCTCTCCATGACGGCATTGTCGACCAGACGCACGGCAGCCTGCGCCACGGCGTTGAAGTCGATGACATCCGTGAGCTCTGCAGTGTCGCGCCTGGCGAAGTCCTTCAATTCGGAGACGATCCGCTTGATCCTTTTCGCGGCGTCCTGGGTCTCCGTCAGCATGTGGGGGAGCTCCTCGCGCAGCCTCGAATAGCTGTGCCGTCCCAGGTTGAAATCGCCGTTTTCCTGGTAGTAGGCCTCCAGGATCGGCAGCGAGCGCCGGTAGGCCTCCTCGAAACGCGGCAGGTTCAGCAGGATCAGGCCGTTGGGATTGTTGATCTCGTGGGCGACGCCGGCGACCAGGATGCCTAGCGAAGCCATCTTGTCCGCCTGAACCAGCTGGTCCTGATGCCGCCGCAACTCCTCCAGGGCGCGCTGTTTTTCCGCCACCTCCCATGCCAGTTCCCGGGTGCGCTGGGCCACCTGTTTCTGCAGTGCCCGCGACCAGACGACGGTTCCCCCCAGGATCAGCAAAAGCGGAACCGCCACCAGGGCGACATAGCGGGCGGCCCGCTGCCAGGTGACCGGCTGGTACTCCAGAACGCCGAGCCATCTGTCGTGGATCTCCTGGAACTGGCCCGAGCGCTTCAATACGGCGAGCCCCTCATTGAACCGGCCCAGCAGTTCGAGGTTGCCCTTTTTCACCGCATAACCGTACGGTTGCGTGATGATCGGCTCGGCCACCGGAATGATGCGCTTAAGGCCCAGCTCCTTCTCCAGGTACTTCCCGGTCAGCTTCGACACCAGGGCGCAGTCGTGTTTGCCCTGGTTGAGCAGCCTGAGCGCGTCGGCCAGGGTGTCGGTCAGTATCAGTTTCGCACCCGGATCGAAGCTGCGCATGTAGTCCTGCATGATGCTGTTTCTCATGACGATGACCTCTTTGCCGCGCAGGTCCTCCAGCGAGCGGATTCTCCGGTCATCCCTTCTGGTCCAGATGGACTGGTACAGCAGCGCGTGAGGCGTGGAGAAATCGACCTCGCCGGTACGCTCCCGGGAAAAAGCCATGCCTTGGACGATGTCCACCTCGCCGCTCTCCAGGGCACGGCGCATCCCGCTCCAGGGGCCGAGGCGGATTTCCACGTTCAGCCCCATGACTTCAGCGATGGCGCGGGTCAGTTCCACGTTGAACCCGGCCGGTTTCCCCTGCTTGTCGATGAATTCGTAGGGCGGGTAATTGAAGTCGCCGCCCACCACGACCACCGCCTTGCCGGCCGACTCTTCCTGCGCAGCGGCAATGCGGACATTGAAAACCAGAAAAGCCACAACGGCCGCGGCGAAGCAACAGACCCAGAGCAGGCCTTCAGAAAAAGCCGGGCGCCGGGAAGCCGAAACCGGGCAAAGCCGACCGGTCGAGCTGCGGTCAGAAGGAGAATGGGCAAGATCCACGGCAAGGTACCTGTACAAAAAGGAGCACTAGTAATGCGGAGACAGGAAGTCTCAACGAAATTAATGGCATATATGGCCCGGTAAAGTCAACAGTACGTTATCAGGCATGAGACAACGCGCGTCCGAACATTGACAGATTTATAATATTGGTTTTCATACAAACATTCATACTATCTAACGAGGGGCTGCAATTCATCCATTCGGGATAATATATAAGGGGGTAGTCGGTTAGCTCCACCTAGCCAACGAGTCCCTGTTTACCACGTCATCTCGTTCCCAAGCTCCAGCTTGGGGACGTAAATTGTACGGGAAGCTCCGCTGCAACGATTCAAAGCTGGAGCTTTGCCAGCCATTGCATTCCCAAGCTGGAGCTTGGGAACGAGGCTGGAGCTTTTGTTCCCCTGTTCAATGCCGATACTCTCTTGAATATTTCTTTTTCGCTGGTAGCTTTGTTAATGCATATTAACGCAAACAGGTAATCTCCTCGCCACTCCCTTGACTGAAGAGTCGTTGTTCAGACGGATACGCGATCTCACAGACGGCCGAACGCGAGATCATGCATTCCTTTAAACTCCGGTTGCGGCGCGAAAAGATCAGACAGCGGATTCACCTCCTTTTGAACAATACCGGCGTCTGCGGAAAGGAGCCTTCCATGCAAAGGGCTGACAACCAAAATCGGGAAGCAAAGGTGTGGGAGAGGTCTTCGGGGCAGGCATTAATCGAGTACTTGCTAGTGCTCATGTTGCTCGTGGTCGTCGTCATACTGGTGGTCGAAGGCATTGGTAAAACGGTCAACAATGCCTATTACGAGAAGGTGAACTCAGCCTTAGGAGGGCAGTAAGGGTAGAGACAGCAGCCTCCGGCTTTATGGGAAACAATGGCAACGGCGCTGAACAACAGCAATCGGACCACTCCCTTTTACCTCGCCACCTCAGCCTCCTCCGCCAGGGCGATCCGCACCGCCTCGTCGTAGGGGGTCAGGCGGAACGGCAGCAGTTCCTGGATACGGTTCTCGCGACAGACCACCTCGTTGGCCAGTCCCTCGATGAGAGGCATGGCTATGGAGGGTTTGATCGGGGTGATCAGCCCGACCCAGTAAGAGGAGAGCTTCGGGGTGAGCACCGGCACGGGGACAACAAGCAGCCGGCGCCCCTCGATGGCAGCAAAACGCTCCATCATCTCCCGGTAGGTGAGAATATCCGGCCCGCCGATATCGAAGGTCCCGCCGGCGGTACGCTCCTCGTGCAGACACCCGGTCAGGTAGCGGATGACATCGCCCACGGCAATCGGCTGGCACCTTGTGCTGACCCAGCGGGGGGTGATCATGAGCGGAAGATGCTCCACCAGTGAGCGGATCATCTCGAACGATGCCCCGCCCGCTCCAAAGATGATCGCGGCGCGCAGGAATGTGGTCGCAAAGCCGCCGCCCTGGAGGATTGAGGCGACCTCGACGCGGCTCTGCAGGTGCCCGGACAACTCCGGCCCAGTCTCGCCCAACCCTCCGAGGTAGATGACCCGGCGGATTCCGGCCGCGGTTGCCGCCCGGGTGAAATTACCGGCCGCCTGCCGGTCCCTCCGTTCAAAACCTGAACGCCCGGCGGCCATGGAATGGACCAGGTAGTAGACCGTATCCACCCCTTCCAGCGCGGCAGGCAGTGTAAGCGGCTCCAGCAGGTCGCCCCTGACCACCTGGACTGCCGCGGGCAGCGGAACATCCCGCCGCACCAGGCAGCGGACCTGAACGCCTGCGGCAACCAGGGCCCGTACCAGACGTTGACCAATGAATCCCGAAGCGCCTGCGACCAGCACCGTACCTGTCATGTCACACCTTCCCCGATAAACGGTTCAACTCTTCCATCAGCCTGATAACCGCCAGTTCCTTGGCCTTGGCCTCGATGTCCACGGTCATCTCCCGGTCCAGCCAGCACGCGGGCAGGTCGGCAAGATCGATGTAATCGGCGTGCGGCTTGGGGTTGCCGCTGCCCCAGCCGCTCTTCGGCGAAGAGAGGTGGCAGTACTGCTCGCGCCCGACAGCCTGCCAGGTCTCCCCCGCCAGGCGGGTAGCCTCGTCGATGCTCAAGCCGTCGGGGTTGCAGCGGTGGTGGTGGACATCGTACACCAGCGGGATCGAGAGCCGCTGGCAGATGGGAAGCAGGTCGCGCACCGTGTAACTGACGTCATCGTTTTCCAGCGTCAGCCGGCTTCTTACCGGCTCGGACAGGCGGGAGTGCACCTCTGCCAGCCGCTGCAGCGCCAGCGGCTTGTCTCCGTACACCCCGCCGCCGTGAATATTGATGACCTCGGCACCGACCGCCTCTGCCAGCATCCCCTGATACTCCAGCTCGGCAATCGAGTTTTCGACCACGGCTGCATGGGGCGACGATAGGACGACAAACTGGTCCGGATGGAAGCTGAGGCGGATACCGTTCAGAGAGGCATAGCTGCGGATATCCGCCAGCATCTGCCCGATGGCAGCGCCTTCCGGGAGCTCGACAAGCAGATAGCCCACATCCGGGTGGGTCATACGGGGGAAAAGCGGCGACATGATCCGGAAGGAACCGATTCCCAGGCGCTGCACGGTTTCCAGAGCCAGCAGCAGGTTGGCGGCATTATGGGCACAGATTCCTGACAGCCTCCCCAGCTGTTCGTCACGCAGCAGAGGCGACAGAGCCTTTGCCGTGGTGGTCCGGAACGAAACCGGCTCGTTGTGAAACAGGCAGCAGAGCCCAAAACGCATGAATCGCCCCTTTCGTGTTAATATGTCAGTTCCCGGGCAGTCACCCCTTGAGAAAGCCGCGCCGGATCTCTTCCATCCTGCTGCGGTTCTTGCCGAGGTCCGAATGTCCCAGGCGCGAGGCGGAACGGACCTGGATGACGTTATGCTCGCGATCCAGCAGGAACTCTCCGTCGTCAACGAAAAGGGCGGTGTGAAGTTCGACCCGCAGATACCCTTCCCTTTCCTCGATGATCCTGGTGTCGCCGCGCCGGCCGAGCAGCTGCTTGAGACGGGCGAAGGCGGCATCCGGATTGCCGCGGAACGCCAGCGGCGCAATCCGGTGCCGCTCGTCATCGGCCTGACTCGACACGCAGTTGGGCGAAGCGGGACAGGCGGCCAGCCGGCCGTCACGTACACCCAGGTCTTTCGGCACATTCCCGGCACACCCTGTCAATGCCAGTGCTGCAGCCATAAAGAGTGAATACCTCGCCGCTTTTGCCATGTAGTCACCCATTTCCCTGTTCATCGGCAGAGCACTGGCAGAAATCCCGAGTTCCATCATAAACGAAGCAGGTAAGACTATATCATATCCCTGGCGAGCCTTCCCAAGGTCTCTATCCCCCGTTCCGTCCGTTCATCCCAGACTGCCGAGGAGAGCCGGATATGGTTTCGGTACTTGTCGGAGAGCGAGAAGATCGAGCCCGGCGTGATGCCGATACCGAGCTCCAGGGCCTGATGATACAGCCTGACCGAATCGGTTCCCTCGGGCATCTCCACCCAGAGGATGAAACTCCCCCCCGGATGGGTCATGCGGGTCCCCTCCGGGAAATATCTCACCACGGCATCGGCCATCCGGGAGATGTTGCGCGCATAGATGCGACGAATGGAGCGCAGGTGGTGGTCGTAGCCGCCTGTTGCCAGAAACTCGGCCAAGGCGAGCTGGGGGGGCGAGGCGGTCGCCAGGTTGGCCATCGTTTTCAGCCTCTCCATCTCCGGCTGGAAACGCCCCCCGATCGCCCACCCCACCCGGTAGCCGGGAGCCAGAGTCTTGGAAAACGAGGAACAGTAGATCACGAGCCCCTTGCGGTCAAAAGCTTTTGCCGCCAGCGGGCGCTCCTGGCCGAAGGTCAGGTCGCCGTAGATGTCGTCCTCGATCAGCGCGATATCGTGGCTCGCCAGAAGCTGCACCAGTTCGCGCTTGCGCTCATCCGGCATGAGGCTCCCCAGCGGGTTGCTGAAATTGGGAATCACCAGGCAGGCACTGATCCGGTTGTTCTCGATGGCGTAGCTGAGCGCTTCGATGCTGATCCCCTCCCGCGGGGTCGCAGGAATCTCCAGGGCCTTGAGTCCCATTTCGTCGATCAGTTGCAGGAAGTTGAAATAGAACGGGGATTCGACGGCGATGGTATCCCCGGGGCGGCAGGTGGCGCGCAGGGCGAGCTGCACCGCCTCCACGCAACCGGAGGTGATCAGCACCTGGTCCGGTCTGACGCTGAAACCAGCCAAAAGCGAGCGCTTGGCGATCTGGATGCGCAGGCGCTCGCTTCCGGGGGACATCATGTAGGCGACGCTCTGGTCGCCGAAACGCCTCAGCACCGCTGACATGGTGCGGTTGAGCTTGTCAACCGGCAGGTGCTGCGGGTCGGGAATGGCGCTGCCCAGGGGGAGCAGTTCCCGGTTCATCATGTTGCGTATCACCTGCTGGCACAGGTCGCAGAAGGTCACCGCGGTCGCTACGATGCTCTGCTTGGGCAAAAGCGGCCTGGCCGTGATTTCCGGGGCGCGCGGACAAACGTAATAGCCGGACTGGGGGCGCGCCTGGATCACCCGGCGGTCTTCCAGCACCGCGTAGGCCTGCATGACGGTGTTGATGCTGACGCTCATTTTAGAGCTCAGCTGCCTGATCGACGGCAGCCGGTCACCGACGCGATAGGTCCCCGCATCGATCAACGCCGCGATCTCGCCACCGACGCGCTCGTAGAGCGGCCTTGAGTCCGAAACAGTTTCCACAGCCATCCCCCCCTCCTCCGCCTCACCCGAAATCATCGCGTGTCAGCGGCCCTGCCGGTTCCTGCCACAGGCAGGTTTTTCACCAGCGTTCTCTGTTGGAAAATTACAGAGCAACACATCGCACACGATTCAGCATCTCTGCCGGCTAACTTAAGGCGGCTTAAAGTTTACCCGATCCCGAACCCGCCCCACAGACACAGTTACCCCCTTTTGGGCAGGGTACAGTCATCATATACTGGAACTGTCATGATAACAAAACAGATTTGCTGTATCTGTACGCATATCTGCCGCGCGGGTACACTTGGCGCACCTAAAAGGAGGTATCACCATGGAATGCAGTCTTGGAAAGGGAGATTTGTTACGGCTGGAAGGCGGCCCTAAGGGCGTAGTGCTTCACTGTCTGAGCGGAACGGTCTGGCTCACCAAAGGGGACGGCTTGGATTATCTGGTGAACCAGGGGAGCCGGTTCGCGCTGGGAGCCGGCGCGACAGCGCTGGTCGAGGCACTCGGTTCGGCAGAGTTTCGGCTGGAGGCTGCGGCATGCGAGGCGGCAGGCATCAGGCCGATCATGGCAGCTAACGCCTGCCGGTCTTTCAGCCGAGTCCGGAGCTAGCCCGTCTCCCCCTCCCTAGCCACCCGGAAGAGGGAACAATTTGGTGGGTGAATCTGCTTGAACTTTCTCAGAAGCCTCAATCTTCAACTCTGGTGAACCCCGTATGTTGTCAACCTTTTAGTGCAGTACACCTATTATCAAGGACGAGATGGCAATTAGCAGCGATACCGCCGTAATCACTGTCAGCAGGTAAACTCGAGAGGAGATGTTTTGCAGTTGATCAGACATTTGAAGAAGGGATTTTGCCAATCGTGCATTTTCCTCCTGCAACAGCTGTATTTGATCATCCTGAATTTTCCTGGCGGACGCGTTCAGTTTGTCTTTGGCCTTACCGACCATATCAGCGATCAAAGGAGCATTTTGCGCTACCTGAGTCCAAGGGATCTTGGTAGCGATTCTCTTGATAATCTGGAACACTAAAGCGATTCCCACGTTTTTGCCTCCCCCACGGCGATCCCTATCTGCCGACCTACTTTTCCGATCACAACACTTTGTAAGATATCACAACCCCCTTGGGAATTCAGTTGAAATCCAAAGGGTTCTAACGCGGCATGGGGAACCAGGGGAGAGAGCCGTTTATCCGATTCCAGTCGTGCCTGTACCTCCCCAGCGCATCCTACTTTGAACGGGAGGGAAATGGCAGGTTTAAACTTTCATTATTTTTGGGAACAGCTTCCGGGGAGAGATATTTTTATTGTCTTCCGGACCTTCCTGGGCGGGATTTTTTCTCCGGAAAAGAGAAAAACTGTTTTGTTGAAAAATATCCAAACATTACGGCAGCTTACCGGTGAAGGTGCTTCACGCCTGGGTTGTTCCCCGACTCTCTTCATCATCCGCATCTTTGCAAATAAAACG
>DATCHY010000396.1:0-4406 GCA_036508065.1 Geomonas sp.
TTGACGCCACGGTGCATCTTTACGATCTGCACCTGGACGTTGTTGATCGCGTTGGTCACCGTGAACGAGTGCTCGTAGAACTGGGTCAGCAGATCCCCCTGTACTGCCAGGTTCTTCAGGGATATCGCCCCGATGAGGACGAGAAACAGGACGACTATACCGAAGCCTGCAATCAATCTGGATCTGATTTTGAGATTACTCAGCATGGAACCCCCGAACTATATTGAATGATGTCTGTACGAGCCTGGTGCAAAATGAAACCGTGAATGGTGAATCGTGAATGGTGAATGGAAAAAAATTATCACCATTCACCATTCACGCTTTAACTTACGTTACCTCTTCGTGAACGACGACCCTTTTGTCGCTGAGGATCTTCCCGATGTCCAGAAGGGCCAGCCGGTCGGCCGTCACGCCGGCCAGGAACTCCTCCCGGATGCCGGTCAGGGCCGCGGGGGGAGGCTGCAGATCCCCCAGCGGGAGCGATCTCACGCCGACGATGCTGTCCGCCAGCACCCCGAACTCCATGCTCCCGTTACTTACCACGATCACCCTGTTGAGGTCGCTGAGACCTACCTCCGGGAGCTCGAAGAAGCGCCGCAGGTCGATGATCGGCACGATCCTGCCGCGCAGGTTGGTGATGCCGAGCACGAAGGGTGGGGTGCAAAAGAGCGGCGTGAACTCGGCAAGCGGCAGGGTCTGCGTGATGTACGACATCTCCATGGCGTAGCTTTCGCCCGAAAGCAGGAACTCCAGGCAATCGAGCCGGACGGCCGCGTCCGCATCCTGTGCCGGCCGCACGGCGAGGAGGGCGGCGCGCTCCTTCAGGACCGCGCGCGTCTCCTCGGGGCTTAAAGACCGCCCGTCCGCCGCCTCGTTTGTTCCCTGCTGGCGCTTTAGGACGGCAGGCCAGTCGATGCCGGTCCGCTCCCCGAAGCTCGTGGGCTTACTTCCTTGCATGTACGCTCCTTCCCTTCGTCATGGCGCGGATCATATGCGCCAGTCGTCCCGCCGTCATCCCCTCTGCCTCGGGAAGTACCTCGTGGGGGTCCCGCTTTTCCAAAAGGCGCAGGGCATTGGCAAAGTTTCGCTCCGCCTCCCCCTCGTCTCCGGCCTGCCGGCAGAGGTTGCCGAGGGCGAAATAGGCGAGCAGGTAATCGTGGTCTATGAAGAGCGCGTGTCTCAGCGAGGTCGCCGCGGCCGCGGCATTCCCCTGCTGCTCCAGGATGATGGAGAGCAGGTAATGGTTCTGGGCGCTCAGCCGGTCCGCGGCGATCGCCTGCTCGCAAAGCTCCCGCGCCTCGGGAAACCTGCCTAGGTTGGCATAGGCCCTGGCTCCCAGCGCCAGGGTGGCGGCAGGTTGCGGCCCGGCCGCCAGGGCGCGCCGCACGCAGCCGGCCGCCTGCTCGTAGCGGCCCGTCTGGTACAGGGCAAGGGCCTCAGGATAGCCGTCCGTTGCGGCCGGTTCCTCCCTGCCGGTCCCGGTGCCAGCGTCGCGGGGAGAACCCCCGGCGCCGGGCTCCCGGGGCGCGGCGCCCTGGGGCGGCTGAGCGGACCGGCCGCGGGAAGCCGCCTTTTCACCCTGCGGGGCGATCATGGGGGGGGGCTGCGGGAGGTGGGGCCTGTGGCGCGTCCCGGGTTCCCCCTCCGGGGCCCCCTTCCTGAAGACGAAGCAGCCTTCATAGCGCAGGCAGGTGAACCCCTTCAAGAAGCGCTGGTCGACCTCGGTCGGGCCTACGAAGAGCCATCCCTTGTCGCGCAGCGCCTTATGGAACCTCGCCAGCGTATGTTCAATCAGTGCCGGCTCGAAATAGAGCATCACGTTGCGGCAGAAGATGATGTCGACGGCGTCCGCGCCGCAGCACCCCGGTGCAACCCCGTCGTCGGCGAGGTTCAGATGTTCGAACCGCACCATCTTGCGGATCCGCGGGATGATCTCGAAGCGCCCGTCCTTGCGTCTCGTGAAGTAGTCCATGAGCCAGGGGGGGGCGTTGCGGAACGACCATTTGCTGTAGACACCCTGGCGCCCGCGTTCCAGCGCCTGCGGGTTGATGTCGGTGGCAAGGATCGAGATGTCCCAGCTGGCAAGGTCGGGAATGATCCGGCTCAGCAGGATCGCGATGGAATAGGGCTCCTCCCCCGAGGAGCAGCCGGCGCTCCAGATCCTGAGGGACTTGTCCGTAGTGCGCCGGTGGGCGATGAGCTCCGGGAGCAGCTGTTCTTCCAGGACCTGGTAGCTCCTCGGGTCACGCAGGAAATAGGTCTCGCCGATGGTGAGGGCGCGGGCCAGGGTTTCCAGCTGCTCCCGGGACAGGGGCGCCGACATGAGCCAGAGCAGGTACTTCTCGACCTCGGCATACCCCGCATCCCTGGCAACGGCAGCCATCTTCCTTTCCAGATCGGAAAGCCGATCCTTCGTGAAATGGAGCCCCATGGTTCTTGTTATGAACCTGGCGAAGAGCGGCAGCGTACCGTGCGTGTGGCTCATGCTCACCCCTCGCCCTGTTCCAGCGCCCGTGCCAAAAGTTCCTCCTCCTCGGGAAAGAGCAGGCTCGCCAGATCGTGGATCAGGACGAGACCGTCTTCGGTCCTGGTCACCCCCTCCAGGTAGCCCGTCCCGGTCAGGATGTCGCCCGGCGGGATGACCGCCTCGCCTGTACCCTCCAGGACGCTCTCGGCGCCATCCACCACCAGCGCCACCGTGAGGAGCTTGGCCCGGGCGATGACGAACTGGTCCGAGGTGCGGATCTCCCGCACGGGGAGGCTGAACCGTTTTCTCAGGTTGATGACAGGAATCACCTGCCCCTGGAGATCCAGGATGCCGAGCACGATCTCCGGGGCCTTGGGGAGGGGGGTAATTGCCGCCGCCCTGACGACCCTTTCCACGGCCTCGAGGCGCAGGGCGTAGCGCTGCTCGTCAAGCGTAAAGATTAGCAGCTGGGGTGTCGTAATCTGGTTCCTCCAGGAAGGCGCAGGCTGGGATGGTGACAGGCGCGTTATATTTGACTCTCGAAGCTTGGCAACAGCGTCCTACACTGTCCGTTGCAGCAAAACTCCGAGGTATACAAGATCTCTGAGGTTTTTGTTTCCGACTAAAAGTGCATATTATAGGGAAGTATCCGGCAGGAGTCAAGGGCAGCATGGCAATAGTTAGCTTCCGTTCGTCGCAAAAAACCGCGCCAACTCGTTCAGTTGCTTTTTCATCCGCTCGTTATTACATACAATCAGGTTGTAACATGCGCCAGGCCTCTATGATTTGTGTCAGCTCTACCCTTAATTCCTCGGTTGGCATTTTGCAAAGTGCTGTTTTTATCTCTTCCGGCACCCTGATACAAAACGGCACCATCACCGGGTCTTTTCTCCGACCTGCGCCCGCTCGCCTGCTGCCTCTCATACCCTTTCCCATCAGCTCATCAATCATGGCATAAACCTCTTCCAAACTGTTGATACAAGAGATCCGACAAAACCATCACCCGGACGTTCCGTGTCAGCATACGTTGCAGGATTTCACTTCTAACCTTTTGCCAATCGCGTGCAGAGTCTTCTTTAAGTCAATAGGTTTGGAAATATAGCCATCCATGCCGGCGGCGATACACCTCTCCTCGTCCTCTTTGAGAGCATGAGCCGTCATGGCGACGATGGGAACGTGGCCGCCGCGTTCCAGTTCCTTCTCCCGGATGGCGCGCGTCGCCTCAAAACCGTTGAAGTGCGGCATCTGGACATCCATCAGCACGAGATCGTAGCCCCCCTTTTCCCACATTCCGATCGCCTGCAAACCGTTTTCGGCGAAGTCCACCTGGTAGTTCGACCGCTTGAGCATCAGTCCGAGTACCTCGCTGGTGGTCGCATCGTCTTCGGCAAGAAGGATACGCCGGACTCTTTCTCCCTCCGGGGCAGGAGATACAGTTTCTGTTGCTTGGGGCTCGGCCGCGGAAAGGGCGTCGCTCGCCAGTCCGGCTTCTGCCAGTGGGATGGTGAAAGAGAAGGTGCTTCCCACCCCCTCTTCGCTCACGAAGGTTATAGCCCCACCCATCAGTTCCATAATCTTCCTGCAGATGGCAAGTCCCAGGCCCGGGCCGTCAAAACTGCGGCTGTGAGAGGGGGCCACCTGGCTAAAAGCCTGGAACAGAAGTCCCTTCTTGTCATCGGGGATGCCAATGCCGGTGTCGATGACGGAAATGGTGAGCTCCCGCTCCCCGTTGGAGGCCGCTCTCCCGGCGCCCAGTCGCAGCACCACCTTTCCCGCATCGGTGAATTTGACGGCGTTGCCGATCAGGTTGATGAGGACCTGGCGCAGCCGCATCTGGTCTCCGAACAATGCATACGGCATCTCATCTGCGATCTGGATGGCGAAATCGAGTCCCTTGCGCTGCAGTTCGGGAGTAATGATATCGACGACTTCACTGAGG